>DASTGQ010000222.1:0-5436 GCA_035718985.1 Gemmatimonadaceae bacterium | reverse complement strand
GGGGGGAGCGCCCTCGGTGCCGAGCCGATCGTCCTCTCGCTGGCGCTCAAGGCTCGCGGGGGCGCGGTCTTCGGCGATCCCGGCGGGTTCTTCGTCTCGCAGAAGTTCTCGCTGGGCGGCGTGCAGTACGGCGAGCCGCTGCGCGGCTACGAGGAGTTCTCCATCACCCCGGCGGGGTACGACGTGCATGCCTCCAACACCACGGCGCAGGCGGCCTCGTTCGGGAGCGCGTTCTACACGAACACCGTGGAGCTCGGGCTGCGCATCAATCAGCAGATCTACCTGGATGCGTTCTACGACGCCGGCAACATCTGGGCGCGTCCGCAGGACTTCAATCCGACGCGCCTCTTCCGGGGGGTCGGGTTTGGTGGCTCGGTAGTAACCCCGCTCGGACCGCTCGGCCTCGACCTGGGGTACGGACTGGATCGGGTGGACGCGCAGGGCCGCAAGGCACCCAAGTGGCAGTTGCATTTCAAACTCGGACAGCTCTACTAACCTCTGGAGTCTTCATGCATGTGATTCGTCGCGCGATTCCGCTCGCGCTCATGTTCGTGGCCGTCGTCTCCGCCGGTGCGTCGGCGCAGGGTCAGAAGATCGGATTCATCCGTTCGTCGGTGCTCCTGGACCAGGCGCCCGGCCGGGCTGAAGCCGAAGCGCAGTTCGACAAGGAGACGGCTGGCTACCGCGACCAGATCAAGCGGATGACCGACTCGCTCGATGCGATGGTGGCGTCGTTCCAGAAAGTGCAGGGGTCAATGACCGCCTCGGCCCGGGACGCGAAGCAGAAGGAGCTCCAGGCAAAGAACGCGGAGTTTCAGCGCCGCTCGGCGGACCTGCAGCAGAAGGCGCAGCAACGGCAGGGTGAGCTCGTGCAGCCGATCCTCGATCGGGTGAAGGGCGCCATCGAGGACGTGCGCGTGGAGGGTGGGTACTCCTTCATCCTCAATGCGGACGAGGGCTCGTCCATCGTGGCGATGGACAAGAACCTGGATCTCACCGAGAAGGTCCTGGCGAAGCTGCGTTCGGGTGGTGCGGCGACCAAGCCGACGACGCCAGCTCCTGCTGGCGCTCCGTCCGGCGTCACGCGTCCCACCGTTCCGCCCGTCGACTGAGGCGTGACCTCCGGCTCGACGAACGACACCGGCGGCGGTGAGGGTTCTCGGACCCTCACCGCCGCGGCCATTGCGGAGGCCACCGGCGGCGTCCTGGTGGGTGATGGATCCGTGGTCGTCACGGCCGTGGCACCCCTCGACCGAGCCCGGCCAGACCAGCTCACCTTCCTTGCGAACGCGCGCTACGCGCCGCTCTTCGCGAATTCCGAGGCAGGCGTGGCGCTCGTCGCGCCGGAGCTGCAGGACCTGCCGGGCAACGTCCGGGCGCGAGTCGTGGTCGCGCGACCGCACGACGCCATGCTCTCGCTGCTTGGTGCGCTCTATCCCGTGCCGGCGCACGTGCCGGGCGTTCACCAGACGGCCGTGCTTGGGCGAGGGGCTCGACTTGGCGAGCGGGTGTCCATCGGGCCGTACGTGGTGATCGGTGCGGGAGCGGTGATCGGCGCCGGCACGCGCATCGACGCGCACGCCATCATTGGCGACGGCGTGACGGTTGGGGGTGAGTGCCACCTCTATCCCGGCGTCACCCTCTACCCCGGCACCACGCTCGGAGAGCGCGTACGAGTGCACGCGGGCGTGCGGCTGGGCTCGGACGGCTTCGGGTACGTGTATCGTGATGGGCGCCACGAGAAGATCCCGCACGTCGGTTGCTGCATCGTGGAGAGCGACGTGGAGATCGGAGCGAACACGACGATCGACCGCGGCAGCATCGACAACACGGTCATCGGAGCGGGCACGAAGATCGACAACCTCGTACAGATCGGCCACAACGTGCGGATCGGTCGGCTGTGTCTCCTCATGGCCCAGGTGGGGATCGCCGGTTCGGCGCGCGTGGAGGACGGCTGTATCATCGCCGGTCAGGCCGGCATCGCCGGTCACCACACCATCGGTCGCGGAGCGCGGGTCGCGGGGCAGGCAGGTGTCTTCGGGGATGTTCCGGGCGGCGAGACATGGTCCGGCTACCCGGCGCGCCCGCACCGCGAGGCGCTGCGCGCGCAGGCGGCCCTGTTCAAGCTTCCCTCGCTCCTCCGTGGCCTCGAGCGCTTGCTGGAGGGTTCAGGCCCGTCCGGGCAGGACAAGCGCTGATGCGCCGCACCATTGCGCAGCCCGCCCGGGTCTCCGGGATCGGTTTGCACCTGGGAGTGCCGTGCCTGCTGGAGTTCCGTCCTGGCCCATCTGGGAGCGGGATCGTGTTCGAGCGGCGCGACCTTGCCGGAGCGCCACTCATCCCGGCGCTCGCGAGTCGTGCGGTGCTCACGGAACGTCGGACGCAGCTCGGTGAGGAGCCGAACGCCGTCCACACGGTGGAACACGTCCTGGCGGCCGTGCATGCCCTGGAGATCGACGATCTCGTGATCTCGCTGGACGGCCCCGAGCCTCCCATCATGGATGGCAGTGCCGGCTCGTTCTTCAACGCGCTCCGCGAGGCGGGGGTGGAGGGCCAGCCGGGGTGCGTTCGCACGGGCCGCCTGAACGCGCCGTTACGCGTCGTGGACGGCGACTCCATTTATGAGGCCTTTCCAGGCGACTCCCTGGAGCTGGACGTCACGATCGAGTTTCCCCACGCGCTCATCGGGCGTCAGCACCTGGCCGTGCGCATGGACCAGACGACATTTGCACGGGAGCTGGCCTGGGCTCGGACGTTCGGCTTCGTACGCGAGGTGGAGCCGCTTCGGGAGCGGGGCCTGATCAAGGGCGCCTCGACCCAGAACGCCGTCGTGCTGGACGATGCCGGCGTGGTGGAGAACGAACTACGCTCGCCCGACGAGTTCGTTCGTCATAAGATGATGGATTGTGTTGGCGACCTCGCGCTGGCCGGCGTGCGCCTCGCGGCGCGCATCGTGGCGCACAAACCCAGCCATCGCGGCACCGTGCTCTTCGTGCGGGCGCTGCAGGCGTCGTTGTCGCAGGAGAGTACCGTGCTCGGAATCGAAGAGATCATGCAGGTATTGCCGCACCGCTATCCGTTCCTCCTCGTGGATCGCATCCTCGAGATCGAACCGCAGAAGCGGGTGGTGGGCATCAAGAACGTCACGATCAACGAGCCCTTCTTCCAGGGCCACTTTCCCGGGCATCCCGTGATGCCGGGTGTGCTGATCGTGGAGGCGATGGCGCAGGTGGGCGGCATGCTGCTGCTCGGCGCCGTGCCAGATCCCTCGAGCAAGGTGGTGTACTTCACGTCGCTCAACAACGTGAAGTGGCGCCGGCCGGTGAAGCCGGGCGACCAGCTCCTGTTCGAGCTGGACATGCTGCAGGTGCGCGGCATGATGTGCAAGATGCAGGGGGTGGCCAAGGTGGACGGCCAGGTGGTCTGCGAAGCGGAGATGAGCGCGATGGTGCGCGACAAATGAGCGCACGCATCCATCCGACCGCGATCGTCAGCCCGGACGCCGTCGTCGGCGCCGACGTGGAGATCGGGCCGTTCGTCATCATCGGAGAGGGATGCACGATCGGTGACGGCTGCGTCATCGGGCCGCGCGCGATGCTCGAGCGCAACGTGATCCTCGCCCCCAACGTCAAGGTGGGGTCGGGGACGATCCTTGGCGGCGATCCGCAGGACCTCAAGTTCCGCGGCGAGCACACCACGGTGGAGATCGGCGAGGGCACGACGATCCGCGAGTTCACGACGATCAACCGCGGCACGACGCAGTCGTTCCGCACGACGGTCGGTCGCAACTGCTTCATCATGTCGTACGTCCACCTCGCGCACGACTGCCACATCGGCGATGGCGTGATCCTGACCAACAGCGTCCAGCTCGCCGGGCATGTGAGCGTCGGCGACAAGGCGATCATCGCCGGGATGAGTGCCGCGCACCAGTTCGTGAAGATCGGGCAGTATGCATTCGTCGGCGGGTGCTCGCGGATCTCGCAGGACGTACCACCCTACGTGAAGGCGGTGGGGAATCCGATCAAGCTGTATGGGCTCAACAGCGTGGGCCTGCAGCGGAACAACTTCCCCGAGGACGTGGTGCGCGAGCTCAAGCGCGCCTACCGCATCTTCTTCCGCTCCGAGCTGAACATGACGCAGGCCAAGGCGCGCGCGGCGGTGGATCTCCAGCCGCTCCCCGAGGTGCAGGCCCTGATCCGATTCGTCGAGGAAAGCGGTCGCGGAGTCGTGGCGTGACGCGCGCCGTCCGGGTCGGCGTCATCGGTGCCGGCGGATTGGGACACCACCACATTCGCATCCTCCGGGACCTGCTGGGACCGGACTTCGCAGGATTCTACGAATCCCGGACGGATCGGGCGTCGCAGGTTGCCTCGGAGCTTGGCGTCCGCGCGTTCGAGTCGCTCGATGCATTGCTCGACGTCGTGGACGCGGTGACGATCGTCGTGCCGACGCCATCGCACTTCGCCGTCGCCGAGCGGGTGCTGTCACGCGGCGTCCATACGCTCATCGAGAAGCCCATCGCCGCCACGCTCGAGGAGGCCGACGAGCTCCTGCGGATCGCCGCGCTCCATGGCGCCCTCGTGCAGACGGGACATGTCGAGCGGTTCAACCGCGCCGTGCGCGCGGCACTGCCGTACGTGGATGCGCCGCGCTTCATCGAGAGCAATCGGCTGGCGCCCTTCAATCCGCGCGGAGCCGACGTGGCGGTGGTCCTCGACCTCATGATCCACGACATCGACCTCGTGCACACGCTCGTCGGCGGCAGGGCAGGGGCGGTGACGGCCGTCGGCGTGCCGGTGCTGACGCCCTTCGTGGACATCGCGAATGCCCGCCTGACCTTCGACTCCGGCGCGGTGGCGAACATCACGGCCAGCCGCGTGTCGCGCGAGCGGATGCGGAAGCTGCGCATCTTCCAGCAGAGCGGGTATCTCTCACTCGACCTGGGCGCCGGCAACGGGGAATTCTTCCGCCTGCGTGGCGACGTGGACGTCGCGTCGCTCGCCATGGCGCCACTGGCACTCGAGCAGTTCGTCGAGCGCATTCCGCTGGAGGCGGACGAGGGAGACGCACTCCGCCTCGAGTTCGAGAGCTTCCTCGCCGCCGTGCGCGGCGACGCCCCGGTGCCGGTGACGGGCGAGGAGGGGCGCGACGCGCTCGCCGTGGCGCTTCGCATCGTTGCCGAGATCGAACACGGGCTCCCTGCGCTCGCCGGCGGCGCGCCGCTGCGCTCACGTGCGTGAAATCCTCTTCGTCGCCGGCGAAGTGTCCGGCGACCTGCACGCAGCCGCCGTGGCGCGCGCCATTCGCGCTCGGGGGGACGGCTTCGCGTTGACCGGCGTCGGCGGCGACGCGATGCGAGATGCAGGGGTCACCTTGCTCGAGCACACGGTCTCCTCGGCGGTCATGGGATTCATCGCGCCCATCCGGCACCTGCCG
>DASTGQ010000221.1:0-2888 GCA_035718985.1 Gemmatimonadaceae bacterium | reverse complement strand
GAGGACGATGGCTAGCGGCCAGTCCACGTTCCTCACGTGCGTACCGGTGCGCTGTCGCGTGTCCAGGCGCGGTGCATCACGATCCGATGGAAACCCCGAGGGTGACGATGCTCTCGCGGCTGCCATTCGACACCTGGCTTGCGCGGCGCATGAAGCCCGCACGACCACCGACACCGAGGAGCACCATGAGATGCGCCTCGGCGCCCACGTACGTGGTGTGCGGATCGGCGTTCCACGGCTCGCTTCCCGTGCGCAGCACGGCGGCGCGCAGGGAGAATCCGGAACCGAACCGACCGAGCATGCGATAGTAGCCGGCGGAGAGCTCGCTCCCGTGCTGGCCCTGCTCGACGAGCGCGATGACCCCTTCGTTTCCGTGCTCGTTCAGGTCGAGGGCCGCACCCGCGGAGACGGAGAAGCGCATCGGCGTGCCATAGTGCACGCCGAACGCCGGCACGAGTCGCGGCCCCTGAGAGTCGTCACGCCGCTGGGCTCTGGCACCGGCGGGAGCCAGGAGGACGAGTACGAGCAGCGATGGCACGGCGAGACGCATGGGCGAATGCTGCACCGTCAGCGCGAGCGCGCGCAAGCGGCTCATCATGCCGCGCCTCGGGATTCCAGCGCACGCTCCACGGCACCACCCAGGAGCACGCCGAGGAGCTCCACCGCAGCAAGCGTGAGCGGAAACCATGTCGGGTCGTTCGGGAACGCGCCCGCGCCACGCACTGCCGGTCCCGCGGCGGCCACGAAGAGAATGAGCGCGAGCAACACCACCGTGAACAGCGAGCGACCAGCCGTGATGCGCGAGGTGGTGAACCCGCCGGCCAGCGCACCCACCGCCGCCGCGGCAAGCTTCCCCCACACGTATCCGGCGGGGAAGGGCTTCGTGAGTGCGTCGGCGCCATGAAGCGTGAACACCCCCGCCACCACGGTCCCCACGGCGATGAGGAGGAGCGCCACGCCGATGCCGGCGAGCAGCCCGATCGCCGGACGGACGGCCTGCGACGTCGGTGGTGCCGGTGGATTGGTCATGACACGCTCAGGCATCGGCATAAAGGTGCGCTGCATCGGCGGCCGCGAGCTCGACGAGGAAGTCCGCCATGTTCGCCGCCACGACGTCGGCGTAGCGAGCCCCCTTCTCCACCGAGGCCTGGGCGGGATTGCCGGTGCCCGTGTCGGAGCTCACCTGCGTCCAGCGGCGCGGCGCCCACGCCCAGCCTTCGCGCATGGCGCGAATGCTCCACCGCCGCTCGCGGCCGTCCCCCGCTTCGCTCAACGGGCGCACGAGGTGGGGCACGAGGTGCATCATCACGCTCGTCTCCAGCTCGTCCGCGTGATCGCCCGGCGCGCTGAAGACCGCGCTCCGATCGCCGATCTTGTACCAGTTCACGAGCGAGAGGAACACCTTGGTTCGGGGCTGCAGCTCACGGATGATCTGCCGGAAGTCGTTTCCGCCGTGCCCGTTGAAGATGACGAGCTTGTGGATCCCCTGTCCCTCCAGCGCGTGCGTCAGGTCGGCCAGCAGCGCCGCCTGCGTGGAGGGATTCATGTTCAGGCACAGCTTGATGTCGAGCTGGCCGGTGTTCACGCCGAAGGGCACGCAGGGGAGCACCACCACCCTCGCTCCGCGCTCCCACGCCCGTCGCGCCGCTTCCGCGGCCAGTGCATCGCACTGGATATTGTCGGTGGCGTAGGGGAGATGATAGTTGTGCGCCTCGGTGGCGCCCCACGGCAGGACAGCCACTTCGTACGGCGTGGCGTCCACCGTCTTCCACGTGCTCTCGGCAAGGATGTACGGTCGGGTCATGTGGCGGAAAATCACCGGTGCCCCGGGGGAATGCCAGCGGGATGCCTCTTGCATTGGGACAACGCCCGTCCCAGTCTCCAGCGCACCCACCTGACTCGTCATCATGCCGGACTTCCCGTCGTACCCGCCACGCAGCGCCGCTGCCACCGCCACGCCCTCAGCGGGCACGGAGGTCTCGGAGGCATTCGCCGGCCTGCAGGGCCGCGCGACACAGGTGCTCAATGCCATCGACGACGGCATCTTCTTTCTCGATCGCAACGGGCTGACGATCTTCGTCAACGAGGCGAGCGTGCGCATTCTCGGCTACACCGTCCGGGAGGCGCTCGGCCGCTCCATGCACGAGCTGACGCACCATCACTACGCCGACGGCAGCGTCTTTCCCGCCGAGGAATGCCCGATCCTCTCCTCGGTGACCGACGCCGTGCAGCAGCGCGTGGGCGGCGACATCTTCTGGAACAAGAGCGGGCAGCCGGTGCCCGTGGACTACACCAGCATCCCGATCAAGGACGGGCGCCAGGTGACGGGCGTCGTCGTCACCTTTCGCGACATCAGCGAGCACCAGCGCGCCGAGGCGCAGTCGGTGCGACTCGACCGGGAGCGCGAGGCGCGCACCGAAGCCGAGCGGACGCGCGAAGCGCTGCGCGCAAGCGAGAATCGCTACCGCTTCCTCGCCGAGGCGATCCCCGTGCAGATCTGGACCGCCACGCCGGACGGTCGGCTCGACTACGTGACCCAGCGCGTCGCCGACTACTTCGGCGTCACGCCCGAACGCGTGCTCGGGGAGGGATGGCAGCACGTGATCCATCCCGACGACCTGGCGCACGCCGTGGAACGATGGACCCACTCCCTCCGGACCGGCGAGCCCTACGAGGTGGAGTTCCGCCTCCGCGGCGCCGATGGCCGATACCGCTGGCACATCGCGCGCGCGCTGCCCCAGCGTGACGAGGCAGGCCGCGTGGTCCACTGGTTCGGTACCAACACCGACATCGACGAGCTGAAGGAGCTGCGCAGCCGGCTGGAATAGGGCGCGCGATCGCGCGCCCTCATTCTCGTCTAGCGGAAGCGCATGCCGTTCGGCGCGATG
>DASTGQ010000220.1:0-2852 GCA_035718985.1 Gemmatimonadaceae bacterium | reverse complement strand
CATCCGGATGTAGACCCAGCCGATATCGAACTCGAACCACTTCGCAGCGAAGCGCGCTGACTTCGGATCGGCATGGTGGTTGTTGTGCAGCTCCTCGCCGCCGAGCCAGATGGCGATCGGGGAGATGTTGCGGCTCTCGTCCTTGACGGAGTAGTTCCGGTAGCCGATCGCGTGACCGATGCCGTTGATGATGCCGGCAGCCCAGAACGGGATCCACATCATCTGCACGGCCCACACGAGCGGTCCGACGAAGAAGCCGAAGAGGTAAACGTCGATGACGAGCATCACGAGGATGCCGAGCCAGTTGAGTGGCGTGAGCAGGTGCCGCTCGAGCCAGTCGGAGGGCGTACCCTTGCCGTACTTCTCGAGGATGCCGGGCTGACGCACTGCCTTGCGATAGTAGAACGCGCCCTTCAGCAGGATCTCGCGGAGCCCCTCGACGACCGGACTGTGCGGGTCACCTTCACGATCGGCGAACGCGTGGTGCTTGCGATGGCAGGCGACCCACTCCTTGGTGACGATGGCGGTAGTGAGCCAGAGCCAGAGGCGCATCGGCGTCGCCGCCAGAGCGTGCAGGCGAACGCCACGATGGGTCTGCGAGCGGTGAAGGAAGAGCGTGACGCAGACGTTGGTGATGTGCCCGGCGACGACGATGAAGAGGATGGGCATCCACCACTGGCTTGCCCAGGCACCGAAATGGAGCATTGCGAATCCTCGCTGACGCGTGACGACGAACGGAGCGGCCGCGGCGAACGTGCGCCGCGGCGAACCCTGAATCTAACCGTTGGCCGGATGAGCGACCATGCGGGCAATTCCTGACAACCGCATGCTCTTCGCGCTCACGGCATCGCGTGGCCGCCGATCTCACCGCTCAGGCCGCCCGTGGTCGCCGAGGCGTTCGGCTCGGCCGCAGGAGGCGCTCCCCAGACATCATTCGTCGCGTTCCAGTCAGGCACGACGTCGCCGGGCCATAGTCGCGCGCCGACGACGGGCGCCTTCACCGCGATGACGGCCTGGTACTGACGGCCCTGCGACCAGATCTCCACCGGGAGATCCACGTCTTCGGTGCTGTTGTCGTTGAAGCGAAGACGAAGGTGCACGGGGAAGGGAACGGTGCCGTTGCGACGCAGGGCCACGACGGCGTAGCTCTGACCCTCCTGCTGCCGCATCGTCACGTTGTCGATGCCGATGTCGAGCCGGCCAGTGCCGTAGAAGAACGCGGTCCAGTACCAGCCGAGATCCATCCCCGAGACGTTCTCGATGGTGCGGAAGAAGTCGGCGGGAGAAGGATGCCTGAACGACCAGCGCCGGACGTACTCGCGAAAGGCGCGATCGAAGGTCTCGCGGCCGACGACGTTGTTGCGCAGCGCAAGCAGCACGGCGCCCGGCTTTCGATACCCGATGGCCGCCAGCGCCCGCGCGTCGATGCGATCGGGTGGCGTCATGAGCGGCGTGTCGATGTTTGCATCCACCGTGGCCTTCCAGTTGGCGACATAGCTCGGGTATGTGTTGGTCCCGGGATAGCGCCGGTCGAGCGCGAACGCGTCGATGTAGGTGTTGAATCCTTCGTCCATCCACGCATAGCGTCGCTCGTTGGAGCCGACGACCATCGGGAACCACTCGTGTCCGTGCTCGTGATTGATCGTACCGAAGATGGACTTCGGATCATCGGCGGGATTGGCGTAGTGCACCATCACGAACATCGGGTACTCCATGCCCCCAACCGGACCGGCGACGGAGGTCGCCTGGGGATACGGGTACTTCGCGAACAGTTCCGAGAAGTTGCGAATGGTCCATGCGGTCTGCTCGGCGGCATGCTCCCACCCCGTCCCGGCCTTGCCGAGCTGGTAGTAGGCCTGGGCGAGCACGCCGTTCGCATTCACGGCATCCCAGCGGAAGTCGGGAGCGCCGGCCCACGCGACGTCGCGGACATTCTGCGCGCGAAAGTGCCAGGTCTTCGTGCCGGCAGTGGGGGTCGCCGCGGCCTCACCGCGCGTGACAATGGCGACGACGCTGTCCGAGGTAGCGGCACGCGCGAGGCGTGCGCGCTCGGGCGCGCTCAGCACCTCGTCGGGATTCTGCAGCAGGCCGCTCGCGGCGATGGTGTAGCCTGCCGGCGCGGTGATGCTGAAGTCGATGTCGCCATACTCGAGGTAGAACTCCCCTTGGCCGAAGTAGGGATCGGTGTTCCAGCCGCGGATGTCGTCATAGACGGCCATGCGGGGATACCACTGGGCGATCTCGTACAAGGTGCCGTCGCGTCCCATGCGATCGGAGCCGTGCTCGGGGACGCGGAAGGCAAAGCGCATGGAGAGGGTGGCCTTGCCGCCGCCGGGAGGAATGGGCTGGTCGAGGTCGATGCGCCCCATGGTGTCGTCGACCTTCACGGTGGCGTCGCGCCCATTCACCTGCACGCCGCCCAGGTCGTAACCACCCTGGAACCCGCGCACTCCCCACCGCGAGTCGGCGGGAAAGAGCGCGGAGCCCTTGCTGCCAGGCCGGTAGAGATTCTGGTCGAGCTGGAGCCAGACGAAACGCAGCGTGTCCGGGGAGTTGTTGGTGTAGCGGATGGTAACCGTGCCGCTGACCCGCTGGGCGGTGGTGTCGAGCGTAGCCGCGATGGTGTAGTCGGCTCGCTGCTGCCAGTAACCGGGACCCGGCATTCCGCTCGCCGTGCGGTAGACATTGGGGCCCGGCCAATCCATGCGGTCGATGCGCGCGAGCGGGTCGTCGGCCGTGGTTCGGAGCGACGGTGAGGCAGGCTCGGCGGACACGACCGACACGGCGTGGGTGCTGGTGTCGATGCGCACCGGGGTCAGCACCTGGGCGTGCTGCGGGGCACAGGCAACGGC
>DASTGQ010000219.1:0-2990 GCA_035718985.1 Gemmatimonadaceae bacterium | reverse complement strand
CGACACCGCCGGCGTTCGCGCCGCGCTCGTGCGCGCGCTGGAGGAGAAGCGCGCACTCGACCTGCGCCGCGGGCTCACCCATGCGGGACCGCATCGCGACGACCTCGCGCTCACGCTCGACGGGCGCGAGCTGCGCGCGTTCGGGTCCGCGGGCCAGCAGCGCACCGCGGCGATCGCCCTCCGGCTGCTGGAGGGAGAAACGCTCACCGCGCGACTCGGTGCGCGACCATTGCTGCTGCTCGACGATCCCTTCGCCGAGCTGGATGCGCGACGCTCCGGGCGCATCCTGGACCTGCTTGCGGCGGAGGGCATGGGGCAGACGCTGCTCACCGTACCGCGGGAGAGCGACATTCCCCCCGCGCTCACGCAGCTCGCGCGCTGGCGAATCGCCGGCGGCGACATCGAGCGCGACGCCGCGCACCGGGGCGCGGCGTGAGTCCGGCGAAGAAGCGCCCGTCGTCGGTGGGCGACGTGCTGGCTGGCGTGCTGAAGCAGACCGGTCTCGCGGCGCGCGTGGAGCAGGCCGGCGTCATTCCCGAATGGCCGGCACTCGTCGGCGCGCAGATCGCCGCCGTGACCGAGCCCATGTCGGTGGCGGCTGATGGAACGTTGTTCGTGGCGGTGACGACGAATGCGTGGATGAACGAGCTCTCGCTGATGGAGCCCGAGCTGTTGCGGGCGCTGAACGGCAAGGAAGGTCGGCCGGCGATTCGCCGCATCCGGTGGGTGTTGAAGCGAAGCTGAGGCGGCCGGAAAGTCGACGGCTAAGCCATTGTATTGCAGCAAGTTACAAGTGAGCCACGTCGTTGCGCTCCGGCCCGTTTCGAGTTAGATTTGAAAGTCTGTGGGAGACGCCGACTTCGGCGTTTATTCGGTAGGCATTTTCCAGCGACATCTGCGAGCGGAGTTCATGGCAAAGACGACCGACCAGCCTGCGGCCAAGGAGTACGGCGCAGGACAGATCACCGTACTGAAGGGGCTCGAGGCAGTCCGAAAGCGCCCGGGCATGTACATCGGCTCCACGTCGGAGCGCGGACTGCACCACCTGGTGTACGAGGTGGTGGACAACTCCATCGACGAGGCGCTGGCCGGTTTCGCCGACAAGGTCAGCGTCATCATCCACGCTGACAACTCCATCACGGTGGAGGACAACGGCCGCGGCATCCCCGTGGACATCCATCCGGTGGAGAAGATGCCGGGTGTCGAGCTGGCGCTGACCGTGCTCCATGCCGGCGGCAAGTTCGACAAGGACACCTACAAGGTGTCCGGCGGACTGCACGGCGTCGGCGTGTCGGTGGTGAACGCCCTCTCCGAGCGCCTCAAGGTGTGGATCAAGCGTGACGGCCGCGAGCACTACATGGACTTCGTGCGCGGAGAGACGCAGCAGAAGCTCAAGGTGCTGAACGAGGTGCCGAAGAAGCAGACGGGCACCAAGACGTGGTTCAAGCCGGACCACCTCATCTTCACGGAGCTCGTCTACAGCTACGCCACGCTGGCGTCGCGCCTGCGCGAGCTGTCGTTCCTCAACAAGGGCGTGACCATCACGCTCAAGGACGAACGGCCGGGCCAGGAAAAGGAGGAGATCTTCCTCGCCAAGAACGGGCTGCGCGAGTTCGTGCAGCACCTCAACGCCAACCGGAAGCCGCTGCACAACGAGGTCATCTACCTCGAGACGAGCAAGGACGACGTCGAGATCGAGCTGGCGATGCAGTACAATGACGGCTACAACGACAACGTCTTCTCGTTCGTGAACAACATCAACACGCACGAAGGCGGCACGCACCTCACCGGCTTCAAGAGCGCGCTCACCCGCGTCATCAACCAGTACATCCAGAAGTCGTCGTCGCTCAGCAAGAAGGACAAGGAGACCACGCTCTCCGGCGATGACGTGCGCGAGGGGCTGACGGCCGTGCTGTCGGTGAAGGTGCGCGAGCCGCAGTTCGAGGGGCAGACCAAGACGAAGCTCGGCAACTCCGAGGTGGAGTCGGCGGTCAAGACCGTCGTGAACGAGTGGCTCGGCGCGTACCTCGAGGAGCACCCGCGCACGGCCAACATCGTGATCGACAAGGCGATGTCGGCGGCCCGGGCCCGCGAGGCGGCCCGCAAGGCGCGCGACCTCACCCGGAAGAAGTCGGGACTGGACATCGGCAACCTGCCGGGGAAGCTCGCGGACTGCTCGCTGGTGGATCCGGCGATGTGCGAGCTCTACCTCGTGGAGGGTGACTCGGCCGGCGGCTCGGCGAAGCAGGGCCGGAAGCGCGAGTTCCAGGCGATCCTGCCGCTGCGCGGCAAGATCATCAACGTCGAAAAGGCGCGCATCGACAAGGTGCTCTCCAACGAGGAGATCCGCACCATCATCACCGCGCTCGGCACGGGCATCAAGGACGAGTTCGACGTCACGAAGGCGCGCTACCACAAGGTCATCATCATGACCGACGCCGACGTGGACGGCGCGCACATCCGCACGCTGCTGCTCACGTTCTTCTACCGGCAGATGCCCGAGCTCATCGACGCGGGCTACGTCTACATCGCGCAGCCACCCCTCTTCCGCGTCGCCAAGGGAAAGGAGGCGTACTACGCCTTCGACGCCAAGGAGCGCGACGAGATCGCCAGGCGCCTGTCACCCGACGGCAAGACGGGGATCAACATGCAGCGCTACAAGGGCCTCGGCGAGATGAACGCCGACCAGCTGTTCGACACGACGATGGACCCGAACACGCGCACGCTGCTCAAGGTGAACGTGGAGGATGCCGTGCAGGCGGACGAAGCCTTCCGGACGCTGATGGGTGACGAGGTCGAGCCCCGCCGCCTCTTCATCGAGACCAACGCGAAGTTCGCGTCGAACCTGGATATCTGACACTGGCTCGTGCATGAACGACGAAGGGCGGCCCGCCGGGCCGCCCTTCGTCGTTCATGCACGAGCCAGTGTCAGATATCCAGGTTCGACGCGAACTTCGCGTTGGTCTCGATGAAGAGGCGGCGGGGCTCGA
>DASTGQ010000218.1:0-4411 GCA_035718985.1 Gemmatimonadaceae bacterium | reverse complement strand
GCCGACTACCTCGCGCAGAAGCTCGTGCGCGAGACGAGCCTCCGCGAAGTGGTGGCCCTTCGCGCGAGCGACACGCTGGGGCAGGTGCGGCGCTGGCTCGAGTCGCGCGCGCCCGGCAGCTCGCACCAGGGTTACCCGCTCGTTGATGATTCGGGACAGCTCGTCGGGGTGCTCACCCGACGCGACCTGATCGGGAGCGAGGAGAACGAGTCGGTACAGCTGTCGGCGCTCGTGCGTCGCGCGCCGGTAGTGGTGTTTACGGACAACACGCTGCGGGATGCCGCCGACCAGATGGTGCGCGCCGGCGTGGGCCGGCTCCCCGTGGTCGAGCGGGGCACGCCGCGAAAGGTGGTGGGGATGATCTCGCGTTCCGACCTGCTCACGGCGCACGCCGGTCGCCTCAACGCCGGCAAGCGGCGCCGCTCGCGCGTGAAGCTGTAGCGAGAGGGACGAAATGCGTGACGTGGCGGGGCGCTCGGCTGTCCTGCGAGTGACTCCCGCCACGCCGCACTCCTCCGCAGTTTGCGTCTCCTCACGCCTCGGCAGCTCGACCAGCGATCCCGTATCGCGGTGCTCGTCGTCATCCTGCTGGCGATGGCGATGCTGGGCGTGCTCCTCGTCCTGACGCCGCGCCACGGGAACGACATCCCGCTCGCCAATGCGGCGGGTCATGAGCGGTACTTCAGCAGCGAAGTGGTGAGCGAGGCGCTCGCCGTGCGCGCGGCCTTGCCGGCGGAACGTTCGGCGCGGCGGCGGCACCTCGACTCGACGATCAGCGAGTGGATCAGCGCCGCGGCGCGCCTCCGCGAGGGCGCCTCGTCCGATGCGCTCTTTGCCGACGACATGCAGACCCTCCCGGGCTTCGCCGGCCTGGTGAAGCTGCAACGCGAGGTGATGGTGGCAGCGAGGACGGCCGCTGCCGATGGCGCCACCGCGGCGGACCAGGCGGCGCTCGATGCGGCACAGCGACGCTACCTCGCCGCCATCGACGGCGTCGTCGCATCGCTGGAATCGGACGCCACCCATCGCCTCGACGTGCTGGTGCTCACCGAGACGGCGTGCGTGCTGCTCCTCCTCACCGCGCTCGGCCTCGGCGTCCGCCTCGCGCTGCAGCCCACGCAGGAGCGGCTGCTCGCCACGGTGGAGCAGCTCGCGGAGAGCGAGTCCCGCACACGCGCCGTGCTCGACTCCATGCAGGAAGGGATGATCCTCGTGGACCAGCAGCGACGCATCGTGCGCGCGAACCCGAGCGCCCTCCACATCCTCGGGGTGGAGGACGGCGACGACGCCAGCCTGCAGGAGGTGGCCCGGCGCATGGTGAACGAAGGGGGCAACCCGCGCCCCGAGTCGCAGCTTCCCAGCCGCATCACCCTCGACACCGGCCACGCGCTCATGAACGAGGTGATGGGCGTGCGGCTGCCCGGCGGGGAGACGCGCTGGCTCTCCGTGAATACGCATCCCCTCTGTCGGCGTGCCGGCGAGAAGCCGTACGCCGTGGTGTCCATCTTCCGCGACATCACGGTGGATCGCCGCGCGCATGAAGAGCGCGCGGCGCAGGCCCGGGCGCTGGAGCTGCAGAACCACGAGCTGATGCTCCAGGCAGAAGCACTGGAGCGTGGCGAGGCGCTCTTCCGCTCCGTGGTGGAGACGGCCGGCAGCGCCATCGTCGGCCTCGACCGCGAAGGCCGCGTCTTCGAGTGGAACCGCGAGGCCGAAACACTCTATGGCGTATCGCGCGACGAGGCGATGGGCCAGCCGTACGTACAGGCATTCGTCACCGACCGCCATCGCGGAGAGATGCAGAGCGGGATCAGGGAGATCCTCGCCGGCCGCCCGCTGCGCAATTTCGTCGGCACGGTGAAGTCACGCAGCGGGGAGCGGAGCACGGTGCTCTGGAACATCACGCCGCTGCGCGACGGCGACGGGACGCCCGTGCACGGGCTCATCGCCGCCGGCACCGACATCACCGAGCGCGAGGCGTCGGACGAGCGCTTTCGCGTGCTGTTCGAGCGGTCGAGCGATGCGCACCTGCTCTATGACGACAAGGGCGTGATCGACTGCAACGACGCCACGCTGCGGATGCTGCGCTACTCCAGCAAGGAAGCGGTGCTCGGGCGCTCGCCCGTGGATCTCTCGCCGCGGCGCCAGCCAGATGGCCGCCTCTCAATCGTGGTGGGCGAGCAGATGCGCCGACGCGCGCGGGTGCAGGGATTCCATCGCTTCGAGTGGGTGCACCAGCGGGCGGACGGCACCGGCTTCCCCGTGGAGATCACGCTCACCCCCATCCGCCTGCACGGCCGCGAGGTCATCCTGGCCGTGTGGCACGACATCGCCGAACGGAAGGCGGTGGAGGATGCGCTCCGCGCGGCCAAGGACGCCGCGGAGTCGGCGAACCGCACGAAGAGCGAGTTCATGACGCGCATGAACCACGAGCTGCGCACGCCGCTCACCGCCATCATCGGCTTTTCGCGCGTGCTGCTCCAGGGCAAGGAGGGCGTGCTCTCTCCTGGCGCACAGCGGTATGCCGAGCGCATTCGCGCCAACGGTATGCACCTGCTCTCGCTCATCAACCAGATCCTCGATGTGGCCAAGGTGGAATCGGGACGCATGGAGCTGGAACTGGAGACGGTACCGCTCGACGCGATGGTGAAGGAGACGCTGGCGATGCTTGAGAGCACCGCCGAGGCGAAGGGGATCGCGCTAAGGCGCGACCTGCCGGCCGAGCTGAAGCCGCTCATCACCGATGCGGGCAAGCTCCGGCAGATCCTCATCAACCTCGTCGGCAATGCGATCAAGTTCACGCCGGCGGGCGAGGTCTGCGTGCGCGTCACCGCCGACCCCGTCTCCGGTCGTCCGCTGTCCATCCAGGTACGCGACACGGGCATCGGCATCCCGCCCGACCGGCAGCGCAAGGTATTCGAGCCGTTCGAGCAGGGGGACGCCTCGACGCGGCGCGAGTTCGGTGGCACGGGGCTCGGGCTTTCGATCGTGCGCACCTTCTCGGGACTCATCGGCGCGCGGATCACCGTGGAGAGCGAGGTGGGGAAGGGCACGACCTTCACCCTCTGGCTCCCCATCGCGCCGACTCTACCCACCTCCATCCCCACGCCACGGTCGGTGACGGCGGTCTGAGGCCGCGATGCCGGAAGGTCGATGATCGCGGAAGGATGTCGCGGCCAGCGGATTGCCTGTCTGTGACGCACCTCGCTGGCGCGGCCGTGTGACGCCGCGGCAGATTCAGCGAACCCAGCGAGCCAGACCACCCTCCGCACCGACCGATGCGCGCATCCGCCGTCTCCCTGTCCCTTGCCGCGATGGCGCTTGCCGCCGCGTGCAGCTCCAACCCGTCGCCAGGCTCGTCTCCTCGCCCGAGGCAGGGCAGCCGCGGCCAGTCCGACACCATGCCGGGCAACGTCGTGATCGAGAACAATCGACCCGACGTCTCGGCGCGCGCCGGCCTCGTCATCGTCGCCAACCAGCAGGGGGCCAGCGCGACGGTCCTCGACGCGGCCAGCCTCAAGACGCTCGCCACCCTCCCCGTGGGTGTCGGTCCGCACGAGGTGGCGGTGTCGTACGACGGTCGCTGGGCGGTCGTGAGCAACTATGGCGACCGCACCACGCAGGGCAACACGCTCAGCGTCATCGACCTCACCGCCGCGGGCGCGCCCACGGTGTCACGCACGATCGACCTCGGCCAGTATCATCGCCCGCACGGCGTGGCGTTCGTCGGGAGCGGGAACAAGCTCGCCGTGACGAGCGAGACGTCGCAGGCGTTGCTCATCGTGGATTTCGCCACTGGCCGCGTGGATACGGCGCTCGCCACCAACGGGCGCGGCTCGCACATGGTGGCGGCGCAGCGCGATGGCCGCCGCGCCTGGACCGCCAACATCCAGGACGGCACCGTGACCGAGTACGACATCGATCGGCGCAGCACCGGCCGTACCTACGCCGCCGCGCCGATGGACGAAGGGATCGCCGTCACGCCGGGCGGCATGGAGGTGTGGGTGGGGAGCAACTCGGCGCACACCGTGACCGTGCTCAGCTCGGCCCGCGGCACCCCGATGGATACCATCACCGGCTTCGGCTCGGCGTACCGCGTCGGCATCTCGCGCTCGGGCCTGATCGGCGTCATCAGCGATCCGGCGAGCAACCGCGTCTGGCTGTACGATGTCGGCACGCGCAGGCGGCGGGCGGAGATCGACCTGGCCAAGGTGGATGGCGTGCGCGGACCTGCCGGTGACGCATCCAAGGCAGGTCCGGAAGGGATCGCGTTCGATCCCATCGCCGACGTGGCCTACGTTACCCTCAACGGCACCAACCAGGTGATCGCGGTGGATCTGCATCAGCGGAAGGTGATCGGTTTCGGGCAGGTGGGCGCCGGCCCGGACGGGGTCGCGTACTCGCCCTACGT
>DASTGQ010000217.1:0-4971 GCA_035718985.1 Gemmatimonadaceae bacterium | reverse complement strand
TGCGGAGCCCACCCCTGAGCCTATCGAGCACCAGGGCGAGTCACTGCTGGCTCTCCGTAGCGGAGCGAATGCGTTTCGCTGGGGAGTGACGCTCGTCTTCCTCACAGTCGCGGCGTGAAGAATTCCGCCGCTCCTCAGCCTTCCAGGCCGACCTGATGCCTCGGTACCGCAATCGACACCTGCTGGCGCTCGATGCGCTGCTGCTGTCGCTCTCGCCATTCCTCGTCTTCGCCCTTCGCTTCGAGAGCCTGCACTGGGAGGCGGCGTACTTCCACACCGCGTTCGTCTTCGCCGCGGTTTCAGTCCCCCTGCAGCTCGTGATCTACTGGGCGTTCGGGTTGTATCGGCGACTGTGGCGCTACGCCTCGGTGGCGGAGCTCGAGCGGATCATCATCGCGGGAGTGATTGGCTCGCTGGCGTCGGCGGTCCTTGGATATTCCGTGCTGCCTGCGCTCGGCCTGATCGAAGCCCATGTGCCGGTGTCGGTGCTCTTCACGAACGGACTGCTGGCCATCGGCATCATCGCCGCACCTCGGCTGCTCATCCGCGTCGGTGGCTGGCGGGCCGCCAGCCGGATCCTCAAGCAGGCGGACCAGCGGCGGACGCTCATCGCCGGTGCCGGTGCGGCGGGACGCATCATGGTTCGCGAGCTCACGGAGAACCCGGAGCTCGGGATGACGCCCGTCGGCTTTCTCGACGATGACGTTCGCAAGCGCGGCCAGCGCCTTGCCGGCCTGCCGGTGTTCGGCTCACTGGCCGAGCTTCCGCAGGTGGTGGCGCGCCGGAAGATCCACGAGGTCATCATCGCCATGCCGAGCGCGCGAGGCACCGTGGTACGTGACGTGGCGCGTGCCGCGCTCGACAGCGGGATCAAGGCGCGCACGATGCCCGGGATCAGCGACATCGTCGCCGGCCGCGTGAATGTCAACGCGCTCCGGACCATCGAGCTCGAGGACCTGCTTCGCAGGGACCCCATCCAGACCAAGCTGGAGCAGGTGCGTACGCTTGCGACGGACCGCATCGTGCTCGTCACGGGGGCCGGCGGTTCCATCGGCAGCGAGCTGGCGCGCCAGATCGCCGCACTCGCACCGGCGAAGCTCGTGATCCTGGATCACGCGGAAAACCCCGTCTTCCACGTGCAGAACGAATTGCGCGCCGCACATCCCGCCCTTCACGTCGTGCCCGTGATCGCCGACGTTCGGGATCGTCGTCGCATGCTCGGTGTGCTGGACCGGCACCGGCCCTTCTCCGTGTTCCATGCTGCGGCGCACAAGCATGTGCCGTTGATGGAAGAGAACCCGGTGGAGGCGGTCACGAACAACGTGAAGGGGACGCAGAATCTCGTGGATGCCTCGATCGCCGCCGGCGTCGAGCATTTCGTCTTCATCTCCACCGACAAGGCCGTGCGTCCCACGAGTGTCATGGGCGCCAGCAAGCGCGTCGCCGAGCACGTGGTGCGGCACGCCGCGCTGAAGCACGGCAAGAATTACGTGGCGGTGCGATTCGGCAACGTGCTCGGGAGCGAGGGCAGCGTGGTGCCGACCTTTCTCTCGCAGATCAGGGCGGGAGGACCCGTCACCGTCACGCACCCGGAGATGCGCCGCTTCTTCATGACCATTCCCGAGGCGGTGCAGCTCGTCCTTCAGGCGGGGGCGCTCGGCCGCGGCGGCGAGCTGTTCATGCTCGACATGGGCGAGATGGTGAAGATCGTCGATCTCGCGCGCGACCTCATCCGGCTGTCCGGCCTGGAGGTGGGGAGCGACATCGAGATCCGGTTCACCGGCATGCGACCGGGCGAGAAGCTCTATGAGGAGATGTTCTTCGAGCACGAGCGTTCGGAGCCCACCGACCACCCCAAGGTGCTCTGCGCCCGCGACGAGCTCCCGGCCCATGACGTGGACCTGATCGCGGAGCTCGTCACCGCGGCCATGGAAGGGGTGGGCGACGAGGAGATCCGGCGCATGCTCCGCGCAATCGTCCCCGACTTCACGCCGGGCGAGCAGGATACCGGTGCACCACCCGCACCGGCCGCGGAGAGCGACGGGCCGCTGTCGTACGCAGCGCCTGGCGGCGACTGATCCGCTACATCCCCTTGCAGTTTCGCGGATTCGCCCGCCGGTCACTCGGTCCGCTCAGGTCCTGACCCGGTCGCTCCACGCTCACCGCGTACTTCCCGCCCGGCGTGCCTGGTGACCGGATCGTGATCGTCCCGTTCTGGTCCGTGCGGTACCAGGGCACGCCGACCTGCCGGTAGAGCGCCTTCGCCTGCTCGTGCATGTGCCCGTAGTCGTTGATCGCGCCGAGCGAGACGACGAGCAGCGACGGCCGCGTGAGGTCGAGGTACCGCTTCGTCACGCCGTTGCAGCTCCCATGATGGTCGGCCTTGAGCACGTCGACCTTCATGCCGGGATCCGCCGCGTACTTCGCCGATCGGTCGAACCACTGAATGGCCTGGTGCTCCGCATCGCCCGCCATCCACATCGTGAAGCTCGCCGAATCGGGCCCGACGAGCTTGAGCGCGACGGAGCGGTTGTTCGCGCCACGCCCCTTCGGGTCCGGCCGCATGATGTGCACTACGGCACCGCCCCGCAGCGTGATGGTGCAGATGGGCTGGCCGTTGGCGCACGGATCGTCCGTGTCGCGATAGGTCAGGGAGCCCTGCCGCACGCGCGAGGCGATGGAGTCACGCAGCCGCTGCAGCGTGACGTTGGGCGACGGATCCTGGTTCTCCCAGAAGTAGCGCACCACGATGTGCCGACGCGACGCGAACAGCTCGCGCAGCCCCTGGTAGTGGTCCGCATGCTGATGCGTGAGGATGACGGCGTCCACCGTGTCGCCGTTCAACCTCAGCGAGTCCAGGTAGCGGCCGAGCACGGCGGGGTCTGGGCCGCCGTCGACGAGCACGGTGGACCCGCCGTTCTGCACGAGGATCGCGTCGCCCTGGCCGATGTCGAGCACGCGCACGACGAGCTCGCGCGACGCTGGGCGCTGGGCGCTCGCAGTGAACGCCGCGGCGAACAGCACCGACAATGTCATCCCGCAGGCGCGCAGCGCCTGTCGCGATCGGCTGTACCTCGCACGGACAGCCGATCCCGGCATTCGCGGCCCTGCGGGCCGCTCATGCGGGATGCCGTTCCTCATGACACGCTCGCCTCCGCGATCACCATCTTCGCCGCCTCGACGATCTTGTCCACCGTCAGCCCGAGCTCGTCGTACACCTTCTCGTACGGCGCGCTCGCGCCGAAGCGGTCGATGCCGAGCACCACGCCGTCGGGCCCGATCCACCGGTACCACGGCATCGTCGCCGCCGCTTCAATCGACACGCGCGGCACGCCCTTCGGCAGCACGGACGCCTGGTACTCCGCCGACTGCCGCGCGAACAGCTCCATGCTCGGCATGCTCACCACGCGCGTGCGCACGCCGTGCGCCATCAGCTTCTCGCGCGCCGTGATGATGAGCGCCACCTCGCTTCCGCTCGAGAGCAGCACCACCTGCGGCTCGCCACCCTCCGCATCGGCCAGCACGTAGGCGCCCTTCGAGACACCCTCGGCACTCGCGTACACCTTGCGGTCGATGAAGCCGAGCTTCTGGCGCGTGAGCACGAGGCACACCGGACCACCCTCGTGACGAATCGCCGTCTTCCACGCCTCCGCGGTTTCCGTCGCGTCGGCGGGACGAAGGACGACGATGTCGGGAATCGCGCGCAGCGCGGCGAGCTGCTCCACCGGCTGGTGCGTCGGGCCATCCTCGCCGAGGCCGATGGAGTCGTGGGTGTAGATGTAGATCACCCGCTGCTTCATCAGCGCCGCGAGGCGGATGGGCGGACGCATGTAATCGCTGAAGATCAGGAAGGTGCCACCGAAGGGCGTGACGCCCTTGTGCAGCACCATGCCGTTCATGATGGCGCCCATGCCGTGCTCGCGGATGCCGAAGTGCATGTACCGCGCGGCGTAGTCCCCGGGCGCGAAGTTGCGCCACGTCTTGATGCTCGTGCCGTTGCTCGGCGTGAGGTCGGCCGAGCCGCCCATCAGCTCCGGCAGGATGGGCGCGAGCGCGTTGAGCACGGTGTTGCTCGCCGCGCGGCTGGCGACGCTGCCGTTCTCCTTCGTGAAGCTCGGCACCACCTTCTCCCAGCCCGGCGGCAGCTCGCCCGCCAGGCGACGGCGCAGCTCCTTGGCCTGCTGCGGAACCGCGAGGGTGTACGCGTCGAGCGCCCGCTGCCACTCGGCGTGCGCCGCGGCGCCGCGCTCCTTTGCCTCGCGCCAGTGCGCGAGCGCCTCGTCGGGCACGAAGAAGCTCGCGTTGGGCTTCGGCCAGCCGAGTGCTTCCTTGGTCGCGACGATCTCGTCGGCGCCGAGGGGCTCGCCGTGCGCGGCGGCGGTGTCCTGCTTGTGCGGGCTGCCGTACCCGATGTGGGTGCGCGTCACCACCATCGTCGGGCGCGTGGGGTCGGACTTCGCCTCGGCGATGGCGCGGTCGATCGCGTCGAGGTCGTTCACGTCGGTGATGTGCAGCACCTGCCAGCCGTACGCCTCGAAGCGCTTCGCCGTGTCGTCGGTGAAGGTGAGGTCGGTGCTGCCGTCGATCGTGATGCGGTTGTCGTCGTAGAAGCCGATCAGCTTGCCGAGCTTGAAGTGGCCGGCGAACGACGCCGCCTCATGGGAGACGCCTTCCATGAGATCGCCGTCGCTGCAGATGAAGTACGTGTAGTGATCGACGATGTCGTGCCCGTCGCGATTGAACGTGGCCGCGAGGTGCGCCTCGGCCACCGCCATGCCGACCGCGTTGCCGATCCCCTGGCCGAGCGGGCCGGTGGTGGTCTCGACGCCGGGCGTGTGCGTGTACTCGGGATGTCCGGGCGTGCGGCTCCCCCACTGCCTGAACTGCTTCAGGTCCTCGAGCGAGAGGTCGTAGCCGCTGAGATAGAGGCAGCTGTACAGCAGCATGGACGCGTGGCCGCACGAGAGCACG
>DASTGQ010000216.1:0-2178 GCA_035718985.1 Gemmatimonadaceae bacterium | reverse complement strand
AACGCCCTCGCGCTGCTGACTGACACCCAGCGCGCCCGTGGAGTTGTCGCATCGTCAGCCGGAAATCATGGGCTCGGAATCGCGCATGCGGCCCGGGCGCTCGGTACGCGTGCGCGGATCTTCGTCCCGTCCACGGCGCCGATCGTGAAGCGGCGCGGCATCGCCGCCCTCGGGGCAGAGGTGGACGACAGCTATGCGGACTACGACGCCGCGCATCGCGCCGCCGAGGAGTTCGCGCGCGAGCATTCGATGACATTCGTGAACCCGTGCGCGGGTGAGCCGTTGCTTGCCGGACAGGGCACGGTGGCGCTGGAGATCCTCGAAGAGCTCCCCACGGCGCGGACGTTCGTCGTCCCGGTGGGCGGCGGAGGGCTCGTCGGCGGAATGGCGGCGCTCGTGCGCGCGGTCGCGCCCGCGGCGCGCATCGTCGGAGTCCAGAGCGAAGCGACGAACGCAATGGCGCTGTCGCTCGCAGCGGGGCACCTGGTGCCGGTGGAAGTGATTCCGACGCTCGCCGACGGACTCGCCGGTCAGGTGGACGACGTGGGCGTCGCCATTGGCCAGCTGGCGATCGACACGATGATCACGGTGCGCGAATCGGAGATTGCCGAGGCGATGCGCTGGCTCGCACGGGAGCACGACCTGCGCGTCGAGGGATCGGGTGCCGTGGCGACGGCGGCGCTGCTGCACGGGCTGGTGCCCGACCTCGCGGGCCCCGCGGCAGCGGTGGTGAGCGGCGGCAACGTGGACGACGCGCGCTGGCGCGCGATCGTGGGGTGAGCCGCACGACGACTACCGACGCGCCGCACGCGTGCGGCGCGTCGGTGTCACCGAAGCGCTATGGCCGTTCGACGTTGCTCTCGGCGTTCGCGCTGCTGGTGCGCTCACCTCCGAGTGAGTTGCCGCTCGAACGGTTGGCGCTCGCCGCGCCGCCGTTGGCGACGCTGGAGCTGCTGCGCAGGCCGACCTCGCGGTCACCCTGGAAGCGCGCCGAGTTGTTGCCCGACGTCGCGTTGCTCGACTGCGCATTCCCCTGGCTGCCCGCCGTCGGTGCCGAGAGACCATTGTCGCCCTGCATGCGGGCGGCGCGATTGGCGCCGCGCGCCTCGCCGCCGCGGCGGCCGATGGCGGCCATGTGCTCGCGGTTGCGGCTGACGGTCACGCCGCCCTTGCGTCCCGCGGCGCGCGCCTCGCTCGAGTCGAATTCGTGCGCCGTGCCCTTCTGGTGCGCGGCGCGGCCTCCCTTGCTGGCGATCTCGCGCTGCTTCTCGCGATCCATCGACGCGAAGCCGCGATTGCTGCGCGAGCGCGCCTGCCCGGAATCAGCCGACTGATCTCCACGGGCAGCGTTGTCGCTGCTCGACGCGCGTGCGGTACGGCCGCTCTCGTTCGAGACTTCGCGCTGCCGCTCACGGTCGGCGCCAAAGCTGCGGTCTTCGCTGTTTGGTCTGATCGCCATTACAACTCCTCCTGAAGTGTGAGGCCCTGTGCCTGATGCGGCGCCCACCGCTCAGGGCTCGGCGCCATCCGCTTCGGCCCTTGCGGGCCACGACTGGTTGCTTGACTTGTGCAAACTGCGGACCCGTCTGCTCGCGCTCTGCACGAGAGTCCGGTCCGGTACTCGTGTTTCCGACGCAATGTGTCCCTAGGCGGCTGCCGTCTCGCCGCCGAGGAGGGTGAGCACTTCGCCGGTGATGTAGCTGCTGTCTGCGTTCGACGCGAAGAACACGCACGTCGGTGCGACTTCCTCCGGCTGGCCGGGCCGCTGCATCGGCACGTCGCTGCCGTGCTTCGCCGCCTTCGGGGCGGGCTTGTCCACCACGTTGAGCGGCGTCCAGATGGGTCCCGGCGCCACGCAATTCACGCGGATCTTCCTCTCCACGAGCTGCTGCGCGAGCGCCTTCGTGAAGGCGTGGATGGCTCCCTTGGTGGCCGAGTAGTCGAGGAGCTCCTTGCTCCCCTGCAGCCCGGTGATGGAGCCCGTGTTCACGATGGCGCCTCCGCTGGGGAGGGAACGGAGCGCCGCACGCGGGAAAGGGCGGCCTGGGCTTGCTGCACCCGCCTGCTTCTTCGCGACGCTCCTTCTTCTCTTCGTCTGCGGTGCCATGCCGCGCTCCTTCAACGTCTCTCCGTGGATCGGTGCGCAGCGGCAAGGCGCGGGCCGCGCGGGCTATATTT
>DASTGQ010000215.1:0-6061 GCA_035718985.1 Gemmatimonadaceae bacterium | reverse complement strand
CCAACAGCGGAGGAACGGATGAACCGGAGTGATACGGAAACGGCCCGAGTGTCTGCTCACTCTTGCCGGCACTATGCGCCATGGAGCCTCTGGATGTCGTTCGTGACATCGTCTTGCTTCGGCTGCAAGGCAGTGCTCGACTCGTTGAGCCGAAGGTGTGGCACGGAGCGAGCCCGGTCGTGTCAGGCAGCTCCTCCGTTGATCCGCTCCTCCCGCCTTCCTGTCGCCAACCGGGCCAGGCGATCACACACTCATCAACGCCGAGATCCTCTCCGCGATCCGGTCCGCATCCGGCAGCACCGCCTTGAGCAGCACTTCGTGGTACGGCATCGGCACGTCCTCCACCGTCAGCCGCTCCACCGGCGCATCCAGATGCCAGAACGCCTCGCGCGCCAGCACGGCAGCGATCTCGGCGCCGAAGCCCGCCGTGAGCGTGTCCTCGTGGACGATGAGACACCGGCCTGTCTTCCGTACCGATGTCAGCACGGCGTCGCGGTCCCACGGCGCGATGGTACGAAGGTCGAGCAGGTGCACATCGCCGCTGAAGCGATCGGCTGCTTCCACGCAACGGTGCACCATCGCGCCCCAGGTCACGACCGTGACGCCCTCGCCATCGCGCAGTGTCGCCGCGCGCCCGAGCGGCAGCACGTAGTCGTCGCCCGGATAGCGTGCGCTGCCATCGCTCGTCATGAGCAACGAGCGATGCTCGAAGAAGATGGTCGGGTTCGGGCTCCGCATCGCGGCTCGCAGCAGTCCACTCGCGTCGGCGGCGTTGGAAGGAATCGCCACCTGCCAGCCGAGGGCATGCGCCCAGGTGACCTCGCCACTGAGCGAGTGCCACGGGTCGCCGACGTCCTTGCCGAAACCGCCGGGCATGCGCACGACGATCGGCGCCGCGAACTGGTTGGCCGTGCGCCACCGCATCGTCCCGCAGTTGTTGAGCTGCTCGTGCGCCGGATCGGCGTACTTGCGGAACTGGATCTCCGCCACGGGCATGAGGCCACTCACCGCCATTCCCACGGCGCGACCGATGATGCCTTCCTCCGAGAGGCTCGTGTCGAACACACGCTCGGCGCCGAAGCGCTTCTGCAATCCCTCCGTCACGAGGTGCACGCCGCCCTTGCGACCGACGTCCTCGCCAAACACGAGGAGCTTCGGATTCGCCGCCAGCTCGCTCGCCAGGGTGCGCTTCACCGACTCGGCGAATCGCACCATGTCTCCCTCGGGCGACGGAGTGTCCCGTCCGTCGAGCGCCGCGCGTTCGGCGCGCGTCAGTCCGCCAAAGGCCACCGGGTCGCCGGGCTCCGGCTCTTCCGCGTACACGAAGCGCTTCACCGTGGAGGGATCGGGCACGGCGCGCGCGCGCGCCGCGGCGAGCCCCGCCTCCACATCGCGCGCCACCTCCGCTTCCAGGTCGCTCCACTCGCTCTCGCTCATGAACGCCGGCACGAGGTGTGACCGCAGCTTCGGCAGCGGGTCGCGCGCCACGTCGGCCGCGATCTCCTCGTCGGTGCGATATCCCTTCTGGTTGTCCGGCCCGGAATGACTGGACAGCCGCGGCACCGTGAGGCGCACGAGCGCCGGACCGTGGCCCTTTCGCACGTGCTCCACGCACTCCGCCACGAGCGGCGCGGCCCGCGCCGGATCACAGCCGTCGCCGTCGCGGATGAAGAGATTGCCGAAGGACGCGAGATTGTCGGCGATGTTCCCGCCCGGCGTCTGCATCTCGCTCCTGACCGAGATGCCAAGTCCGTTGTCCTCGATGTAGAAGAGCATCGGCAGCTTCAACGTCGTGGCCATCGTGAGGGCCGACCAGAAGCCGTTCGTCGCCACCGACGCCTCACCGCCCAGCGCCACGCCGAGACATCCCTTCCATGATTCGTCCCGCAACACGTCACGATGGTAGACAACGGACTGCGCCCACCCCGCCGTCGGCGTGTACTGCGAGCCGACGTCGCCCGACATCGGGAGCACCGTCGCCCCCGACCAGCCGGGAAGGTTGCACACCACGCCGATGTCGCGACCGTCGCTGAAGCCCCCGGCGCGGCCAAGCGGGCTGCCCAGCGCGTCGACGATGGGCAGGCCGAGGGCAAGCAGGATGGGCCGCGAGCGATAGTACGCACCAACGCCGTCATGCGGCTGGTCGAGCAGGCTGCCGAGAATGATCTGCCCCACGTCGTGACCGCGCGCCGAGAACTGGTAGAGCACCTGATGCTCGCGCGGAACCGAGCCACGATTGCGATTCGTCGCCTCCTCCAGATCGTCGAGCGAGCGCGACACGAGCACGTGGTAGGCGATGCGACGCCAGTCGAATCGCGGATCGACGACGGCGCCCTTTCGGGAGCGGGCTTTCTTCGGTGACGCGGCGTTCGGCATCGGCGTGGGGGCAAACGGGATCGATCTCGCCCGGAGGCGTCTGGCTCAAATCTGCCTGCCGCACCGCGCGAACGGGAGCGCATCCGGGTTCGTGCGGCAGGGCGCGCCGGGGAATATCTTTCGCACGAGCACCCACCGCGTGCGTACCCGACGATCTCCATGGATTACCACCATCTGCTCGTTCAGCGGCGCGACGGCGTGATGACCATCGCGCTCAACCGTCCCGACGTCCTCAACAGCTTCAACGGCCCCATGGCCGACGAGTTGATTGCCGCGCTGCGTGAGGCGGCGGACGATGCGGCAGTCCGCGCGGTGCTCCTGACCGGAAGTGGACGCGGATTCTGTGCTGGCCAGGACCTCGCCGCGGTCCTGCCTGCCGCTGGCGAGCCGGCGCCCGATCTCGGCGACGTCGTGGCACGTCAGTACAACCCCATCATTCGCGCCATTCGCACCCTCGAAAAGCCCGTGGTCTGCGCCGTGAACGGCGTCGCGGCCGGCGCTGGTGCCAACCTGGCCTTCGCATGCGACATCGTCGTTGCCGCGGAGGACGCGACCTTCATCCAGTCGTTCGCGCGCGTCGGCCTGATTCCCGACAGCGGAGGAACCTTCATCCTTCCGCGCATCATCGGGCTCCAGCGTGCGGCCGCCCTCACCATGCTCGGCGAGAAGCTCCCCGCCATGCGCGCCAAGGACTGGGGGCTCGTGCACGACGTCGTGCCACATTCGGTATTGGGCGAGACGAGCTTCGACCTCGCGCGACGGCTCGCCGAAATGCCGACGCGCGGCCTCGGCCTCACCAAGCGTGGCTTCAACGAGGCGTTCGCGAACGACCTCGACGCTCAGCTTGCGCTCGAGGAAGAGCTCCAGCGCGAAGCCGGTCGGACGGCCGACCACGCCGAGGGCGTTCGCGCCTTCGTCGAGAAGCGCCAGCCGCGCTTCCAGGGCCGCTGATGGCGGAGCGATCGCTGCAGGTCGGCGTCATCGGCGCCGGAGCCATGGGCCGCGGCATCGCGCAGGTCGTCGCCTCGGCCGGTCAATCCGTGCTCCTTGCCGACGCCAGCCCGGGCGTGGTGGAGCAGGCGCGGGCGACGATCGCCAAGGCGCTGTCACGAGACGTGGACAAGAAGCGTCGCACGCAGGCGGAAGCGGATGCTGTCCTTGCGCGCATCGTCGATGCGGGCATCATCGCCACCGGCTACGAGGCGTTTCACGGCTGCGGCCTCGTGATCGAGGCCGTCCTCGAGCGCCTCGACGTCAAGCAGTCCCTCTTTTCGGCACTCGAGCGTGTGGTCGCGCCGGACGCCATCCTCGCGACGAACACCTCGTCGCTCTCCGTGGCCGCCATCGCTGGCGCGTGTGCCAACCCCGAACGCATGATCGGTATCCATTTCTTCAACCCGGCTCCCGTGATGCCGCTCGTGGAGATCGTTCCCGCGATCGTCACCGATCGGTCGGTCACGGAACGTGTGGCCTCGCTCGTGAGCGGCTGGGGCAAGACGACGGTCATCGCCACCGACACGCCGGGCTTCATCGTGAACCGGGTCGCGCGCCCATTCTATGGGGAGTCGCTGCGGCAGCTCGAGGAAGGAATCGCCGATGTCGCCACCATCGACTGGGCCATGCGGGAGCTCGGCGGCTTTCGCATGGGGCCGTTCGAGCTGATGGACTTCATCGGCAACGACGTGAACTACGCCGTCACCCGCAGCGTGTTCGAGTCGTTCTTCAACGATCCGCGCTACGCGCCGGCGCTCACCCAGCAACGTCTCGTCGAGTCCGGTCTGTACGGCCGAAAGCGCGATCGCGGCTACTACGATTACCGTGAGGGTGCCGTGCGGCCCGAGCCGGTGAAGGACGAGGCCTTGGGCCGTTCCATCCTCGATCGCACGCTCGCCATGCTCGTCAATGAGGCCGTTGACGCCGTGCATCGTCGCGTCGCCTCGCCGGCCGATATCGAGACGGCGATGACGCGTGGCGTGAACTATCCCCGCGGGTTGCTCGCGTGGGGCGATGAGATCGGACCCGCGACCATTCTCGGTCGCCTCGAGGCGCTCCAGGATGAATACGGCGAGGATCGCTATCGTCCCAGCCCACTGCTGCGCCGCCGCGTCCGGGACCGACTGCCACTACTCACATGACCACCGAAAGCGACGAACAGGCCCTGGCAGATGTCGTGGTCGCGCACATGCTCGAGCACGACGCCTTCAGCCAGTGGCTGGGCGTGGAGCTCGTCACCATCCGGCCGCGCGCCTGCACCCTCCGCATGAAGGTGCGGAGCGACATGGTCAATGGCTTCGGCGTATCACATGGCGGCATCGTCTATTCGCTCGCTGACAGCGCGCTGGCGTTCGCCTCGAACACCACCGGTCACGTGACGGTGAGCGTGGACAACACCATCTCCTATCCGGTGCCCGTGCAGGTGGGCGACGACCTCATCGCCGTGGCCGAGGAGGAAACCGCGGGTGCGCGCCTCGGATTCTACAGGGTGACCGTGGCTCGACAGGACGGCACCGTGGTCGGGCTGCTTCATGCCACGGTGTACCGAACGCCCCAGAAGCACCCCATACAAGGTTCATGAGCACTGACGCATACATCCTCGACGGCGTTCGCACTGCCGTCGGCAACATCGGCGGCCAGCTCAGCGAGGTGCGAGCCGACGACATGGCGGCGCACGTCATCGCTCGCCTGCTCGAGCGCCATCCGTCGCTCGATCCCGCACGCGTGACCGACGTCATCCTCGGCTGTGCCAACCAGGCGGGAGAGGACAACCGCAACGTGGCGCGCATGGCGCTCCTCCTCGCCGGCATGCCGGTCACGGTGCCCGGCGAGACGGTGAATCGCCTCTGCGCATCGGGCATGAGCGCCGTCGCCAACGCCGCGCGCTCGGTGAAGCTGGGCGAAGGCGACTTCTACGTGGCCGGCGGCGTGGAGAACATGACCCGAGCGCCGTACGTGATGAGCAAGTCGTCGAAGCCCTTCGGCCGCGACATGGAGCTCTTCGACACGAGCCTCGGCTGGCGCTTCATCAATCCGCGCCTGAAGGAGAAGTACGGCGTGGACTCCATGGGCCAGACGGCGGAGAACGTCGCCGAGCACTATGGAGTGAGCCGGAAGGATCAGGACGCCTTCTCGGTGCGCTCGCAGCGGAAGGCCGCGGCAGCCCGTAGCGCTGGCCGGTTTGTCGAGGAGATCGTCCCGCTCGAGATCCCGCAGAGGAAGGGCGAGCCGAAGCGCGTGGATACCGACGAGTTCATTCGCCCCGACACCACCGAAGAGACCCTGGCGAAGCTGCGCTGCGCGTTCCGCATGGACGGCAAGGGCACCGTGACCGCGGGCAACTCCTCCGGCCTCAACGACGGAGCGGCGGCGCTGCTCGTCGCGTCGGAGCACGGTGTGAAAGAGCTGAATGCACAGCCCCTCACGCGCATCGTCGCCACCGCGGTCGCCGGCGTGGAGCCGCGCTTCATGGGCATCGGTCCCGTTCCGGCGACGAGGCGCGTACTCGAGCATGCCGGACTCACCATCGACCAGATGGACGTCATCGAGCTGAACGAGGCGTTCGCGGCGCAATCGCTGGCCGTGTTGCGCGAGCTCGGCATCGCCGATGACGATCCCCGCGTGAACCCCAACGGTGGCGCGATCGCGCTCGGTCATCCGCTCGGCATGAGCGGCGCACGACTCCTGCTCA
>DASTGQ010000214.1:0-3578 GCA_035718985.1 Gemmatimonadaceae bacterium | reverse complement strand
GTTCGTCCCACTACCTCTACCCGAACCCGGCTGCGCATCGAGCCGGACGAGATCCCGCGTCGCCCGTTCGGCAGCACCGGAGAATCGGTCTCGTGCATCGGCATGGGCGGCTATCACCTCGGCGAGATCGGCACGGAGCGCGAGGCGGTGTCGCTCGTGCACCGCGCCATCGACGCGGGCATCACCTTCATGGACAACGCGTGGGAGTACCACGAAGGGGTGAGCGAGCAGCGGATGGGAAAGGCGCTCGCGAACGGGTGGCGGCAGAAGGTCTTCCTCATGACCAAGGTCTGCACGCATGGCCGCGACGCGAAGGTCGCGATGCGGCAGCTGCACGAATCGCTGCGTCGCCTCAAGACGGATTACCTGGACCTGTGGCAGGTGCACGAGGTGGTGTACGCGGGCGATCCGGAGCGGCACTTCATGAAGGGTGGCGTGATCGAGGCGCTGGACGAGGCGAAGCGGAAGGGGCTGGTGCGCTTCGTCGGCTTCACCGGCCACAAGGATCCCGCGCTGCACCTGCAGATGCTCTCGCACGGCTACCCGTTCGACAGCGTGCAGATGCCGCTCAACTGCTTCGATGCCACCTTCCGCAGCTTCGAGCAGCAGGTGCTCCCCGAGGTGCTCCGCCAGGGGATCGCGCCGATCGGGATGAAGACGTTCGGCGGCGAAGGCGACGCGCTGAAGAAGCGCGCCGTGAAGGCGGAGGACGCGCTGCGCTATTCGATGAGCCTGCCCGTCGCCGTCACGGTGACGGGGATCGACTCGGCGAAGGTGCTTCGGCAGAACGTCGGGGTGGCGCGTGGCTTCCGGCCGATGGGGACGCTGGAGATGGGGCGACTGCGCGCGAAGTGCGCCCCGATGGCGGTGGACGGCCGGTTCGAGCTCTACAAGACGACCGCCAAGCACGAAGCCAATATCGGGCGGAAGCAGCACGGATTCCCGTTGCAGGGCGAGCTCGGCGGCTGACACGCGGGGCGGGCTGGCACCGTAGGGAAGACTGTCGCATCCTTTCCGGCGGTGCGACTGTCTGACAGGTGACGCGCCCCGCTTCCGTGCATTCCTCCCCGCTGGTCGAACAGCTCTCCGCCGCCCTTGGCGGCACGTACTCCATCGAGCGCGAGCTCGGTGGTGGCGGCATGTCGCGCGTCTTCGTGGCGCTCGACGAAACGCTGGAGCGCCGCGTCGCGGTGAAGGTGCTGCCCGAATACCTCGCGGCGTCGGTCTCGGTGGACCGGTTCAAGCGCGAGGTGCTGCTCTCGGCGGGGCTGCAGCATCCGCACATCGTGGGCGTGCTGAGCGCGGGTGATGCGGACGGGCTGCCGTACTTCGTGATGCCGTTCGTGGAGGGAGAGAGCCTTGGCGCGCGCATCGCTCGCACGGGCGCGCTGCCGGTGCGAGAGGCGGTCTCCATCCTCAAGGACGTGGCGCGCGCGCTCGCGTATGCGCACGAGCGCGGCGTGGTGCACCGCGACATCAAGCCGCACAACGTGCTCCTGGCGCGTGGCGCCGCGACGGTCACGGACTTCGGCGTCGCCAAGGCGCTCAGCTCGGCGCGCCGCTCGGGTGGCGAGCGTGGGCTCACGCTCACCGATCCCGGCACGTCGTTGGGCACCCCGCTGTACATGGCGCCCGAGCAGGCGGCTGCCGATCCCGACATCGATCACCGCGCGGACATCTATGCGTTCGGCGTGACGGCGTACGAGATGCTCGCGGGAACGCCGCCCTTCGCCGGCCTCTCGCCGCGCGCCCTGCTGGCGGCGCGGATGACGGAGGATGCAACGCCCCTGGAGACGCTACGCCCCGACGTCCCCGCGGCACTCGCATCGCTCGTGATGCACTGCCTGGCGCGCGAGCCGGACGACCGGCCCCAGAGTGCGGCGGAGCTGCTGACCGCGCTGGACGAGCCGGCGGTGATCAGCGGACCGGTGGCGGCGGTGAACCGGCGGCGCGGCGCGCTCGGCATGCTGCGCGATTGGCGCTTCGCCGCGTCGGCGGTGATCGTGCTGGGCGCGGCGGGGAGCGCGAGCGTCGCGTTGCGCCGCCCTGCTCCGGCGGCAGCGCCAGGCGTGCTGGCGAACGCACCGGTCGCGTCCTCCATCGTGGTATTGCCGCTGGTCAGCATCGGCAGCGACTCCAGCAACGCCTACCTGGCGGCTGGGATCACCAATGAGCTCGCGTCGGCGCTGGCGCGCATGCCGGGCGTGCGAGTGGTGTCGCCGAGTCGCGCGGCGGCCATGCTCGCGAGCGGCAAGTCGCCGAACGACATCGGGCAGGCCCTGCACGTCGCGCAGCAGCTCGAGGGCACGGTGCAGCGCGAGGGAAAGCGACTGCGCGTCACGGCCCGACTCGTGGACGTGAACGACGGCGTGATGCGCTGGAGCGACATGTACGAGCGCGACGCGACGGACCTGCTCACCGTCCAGCAGGAGCTGGCGCGCGTGATCACGGGCGCCGTGGGGGGCGCGATCGGCAGCGAGGCACTCGCCACCAGCGAACCGGCCACCGATTCCGCGCACGATTCGGTGTCGTGGGCCGAGGCGACCGCGTACGACCTGTACCTGCGCGGACGTTTCCAGCTCGCCAAGCGTGGCGCCGGCCCGCTGCGGCAGGCGATCTCCTACTTCGAGCAGGCCATCGCGCGCGACCCGAAGCTGGCACGCGCCTACAGCGGGCTCGCCGACGCGGAGGGATTGCTGCCGCTCTACGCGAACGTTCCGCCCGGGCCCTCGCTCGCCTCGGCGCTTCGGCACGCCGATCACGCGATCGCGCTGGACAGCTCGCTGGCGGAAGTCTGGAGCTCACGCGCCGTGCTGCACGCGCGGAGCTGGCGGTGGAGCGAGGCGGAGGAGGACTTCCGGCACGCGATCGCGCTCAACCCCTCCTATGCCCCCGCGCACCAGGGCCTGGGCGAGCTGTTGATCGTGACGGGCCGCCTGCCGGAGGCGACGCGTGCGCTGGAGCGTGCGGCGCAGCTCGAGCCGTCGTCGCCGGTGGTGGTGGGCTCGCTGGCGATGGCGCTCGCGCTGTCCGGACGCGCGGCCGAGGCAGTGTCCGCGGCGGAGCGCGCGGTGTCGTACGACTCCACGCTGCTGGTGACGCAGTTCATGCTCGGCGCCACGCGCATCTACGCGCGGCAGCCGGCGGCGGCGATCGCGCCACTGGAGGCGGCGGCGCGCATCGATCCGTCGAGCTTCACCTCGCTGGGGATGCTGGGCTATGCGTACGGCGTGACGGGCAACGCGGAGGCAGCACGCCGCACGAAGGCGCGTGTGGAGGCGATGCGGGCCGGCCCGGGCGCCGACGTGGCGCTGGCGCGCATCGCGCTCGGACTCGGCGACACGGCGGAGGCGCTGAACCGACTGGAGGCGGCGGCAAGGAACCGGGATCCGTTCTTCTCGACCGAATCGTCGAGCTCCGCGGTTTTTTCTTCGATCGCGGCCAGCCAGAGATACGCGGCGCTCATCAAGTCGGTGGGGCTGGCTGGAAAGTCGTGAGTCCTGAGTCGTGAGTCGTGAGTCGGGAGTGGCACGGCAAAGCTCAAAGTTGCAGCTCAAAGCTCTCAGTACTGGTCGTAG
>DASTGQ010000213.1:0-7070 GCA_035718985.1 Gemmatimonadaceae bacterium | reverse complement strand
GGAGGGGCTTGCGGACGTGACCGGGCTCGCGCTCCTCTACGTGCTCGAGGTGCAACCCGGCGTGCTCTGGGAGGCACGGCCCGACGTGGTGAGGAGGCTGTGCGCGCAGAGCATCGCTGCCGGCACGCTCGCGTTCCGCCGCACGACGCTTCGCCCGGGCGTGACGTATCCCGATATCGACGTCGGCGAAGACGTCACTTTCCTGCAGCGCGCGGTCGCCGCCGGGCGGCGACTCAAGAGGCTCGACGTGCCCGGGCTCTTCGTGTGCGTCCGGCACGGACGCAACACCTGGCATTTCGTGCCGGGGCGGAGCCTCGGGAAGTCGGGCTGGCGGCGCGTCCAGCTGGAAGAGACCAGGCTGCCCTCCGATCTCGTGCACCGGTACCAGGATGCCTTGAGGCCGGATGGAGCAGCGCGCCGGAGCGCCTGATCGCGATGGACCGCGTCACCGCCTGCCTGCTCTCGTGGAAGCGTCCCAGGAACGTAGAGCGGATCGTGGGAGCGATCGATCGCCTCGAGTTCGTCGACGAGATCCTGGTCTGGAACAACGCTCCGCGCACGAGGCTCTCGCTGTCCAGCAGGAAGGCGCGCGTCATCAACTCCGACGCGAATGCCTGCTGTTCCGGAAGGTACCTCTGCGCGGCCCGGGCCCGGAACAACATCGTCTACGTGCAAGACGACGACGTGCTCGTGCACGACATTCCTGGCCTGTACCGGACCTTCCTGTCGGACCCCGGACGCGTGACGCACACGCTGAGCAGTTGGCACTTCGCCCGCCGCGGGCGTCACGTCTACGGACAATGCGAGTCGGCACTGCTCGGGTGGGGAGCGTTTCTGCAACGCGACTGGCTCCGGGTCCTGGAGGCGGTACCCTCCTCTCTTCGCGCGACCGCCTTGTTTCGCCGCGAGGCGGATCAATTCTTCACCATCCTGCTGCGGCGGCACCATGTTGCCGTGGCCGGCCGCATCACGCACCTGGCGACGCATTCGACCCCTGGCGTCGCGTTGTGGGTCGATCCGGCGGCGGCGGAGATGTCGGCGCTCGCGGTCCGTGAGGCCCTCGGAATCGCGCGTCGCACGATGGCCTTCTGCGTTCCCGTCCGCTGGCACGTCGTCATCACCTGTCACGATTACGGGCGTTACCTGGCGGAGGCGGTCGAGTCGGTGTGCAGCAACGATGCAGACTACGAGCTGACCGTCGTCGACGATGCCTCCGCGGACGAAACGCGGGCCGTCATCGCCGCGCTCACCGAGCGATATCCGCACCTGCGATCGTTGCAGCTTGCGAATCGGCGCGGGACCGGGGGCGCCCGCAACGCGGGGATCGCCTCCTGCGACAGCGTCTTCGTCGCCACGCTCGACGCCGATGACCGGTTCGGTCCGGATTATCTCTTCGAGGCGGGGCGCGTGCTCGAGCGGGGCGCCGACGTTGCCAATCCGGATGCCATCCTTTTCGGCGCCAGCTCTGACCGCTGGCCCGTACCGCAGGCCATCTCGCTGGCAGCCGAGCTGCGACACAACCGCGTCCATTACTGTGCAGGGTACCGGCGCAGCTATTGGGCCCAGCTTTGCGGCTACGACGAGTCGCCGGATCTGCTCGAGGACTACGACTTCTGGATCCGGGCGATCGCGGCGGGCGCACGCGTGGAGCCGATCGCCGGCGATCATTTCTTCTACCGCCGCCACGATCAATCCCGGTCCACCGAATCGTTCGCCGAGGACCGGCTGGCCAATACCCTGAAGAAACACCAGGCCCTGGCCTCCCCGGTATAGTTGAAGGCTCGCTCGCGTGGACGTGCTCCGACGCGGGTGAGGATCCCCGCGTCGGGCGCAGCCACTTTCGCGACCGGGTTCGAAAATCGAATTCAGCCGTCCACAATCTGGACCACGCGGCAGGTCGGGATACACCAGATTTCGCGCGCTTGCCGCTGGTACCGCCCGTGCAATTCCTCGCATCGCAGCAGAACGTTCGCGATGCAAGGGGGAGCCAATGGGTTTTGCGCGAATCGGTGCGCTGGCGCATGCAGGCCAGCACGTGGCCGCCGTACGTCAATTCCTGACTGATGCGGCAGAGCTCGATGAGTTGATCGCCGATTCCTGCCGCAAACTGCGGGATCCGCTCGCGCGCACGGCCATCGTCGTCGTCTACGTCTGGTTCGGCGCGCTGAAGTTCTTCGACGCGAGCCCGGCCAATCCGCTGGTGCGATCGCTGCTGAACCGCACGCTGCCATTCGTTGGATTCGAGCAGTTCATCGTCTTCCTGGCCATCTACGAGATTGCCATCGGCGTGCTCTTCGCCATTCCGCATTTCGAGCGCTACGCCTTGCTGCTCATCATTCCGCACCTCGCGATGACCACCGGGCCGCTGTTCTTCTTGCCCGAGATCGCCTGGCGCAGCTTCTTCGTGCCGACGCTCGAGGGCCAGTACATCATCAAGAACGTCCTCATCGTCGCCGCAGCAGCGGGCGTCGCGGCGCAGGTCCATGCGCGACGAGCCGCATCGGAGCGTGCGCGCGGCTGAAGATTGTCGGTCGTTCGAGCGACGCGCGCGAAGTGACGGATCACATACGCTCGCAATGAGAGTAGACCGCTCCGGTGGTCAACCAGCATGGAGCGCGGCCGCGCTACCGCCGTCGCGCCCGGATTCGGGCGCGGGCACCATCGCGATGATCATGATGACTGCAATTTTCGTCTACGGCGCGAGATCCCCCGTCGAACGTCTCATGAGACGAACAGCCTAGAAACTTCCGTGCTCCAGCCAGGGCACATTGTAAGAGGAACGACCTGGAAGTACGGCTGGTTGACCGCAATCCATACACGATCTAACGCGATGCGTGACTATTTTTTAAACGCTATCCGAGGGTGTGGTGGCGTTGACAGTACGCAATTCTTGCGCGCAGGTTCGTTTCGCCGTCAACGGATGTCTCCTGGGGGGGGGCATGCGATCTCCGAGTGGTGTGACCGACCTTCGGGCCGGTGGCGCGATACAGCGCGCCTCTTCGCGGACAAACGATTGCGAGAATTGCAGCGTACGCGCGCAATGTGGCGCGGTGAGCGGTCGCGAAGGGCTGTCCTTCGCGTGTTCCGCGCTCGCCGCCTCGAAGGACGCAGCGGAGATCCTTGCCGCCGTTCCGCGCCTTTCGCTCACGGTCTGCCCGGCGCGCTCCGCGCACGTCCTCGAGATCGTCGACGGCGATGTCGTGCGCGTGCTGGCGTCCGAAGGACCGCCGCTCGCGACTCCGGCGCTGGAGCTCGTGCGGCATGCGCGCGGCGTCCTCGATCCCCTGCCCGGCGCGGAGCTGGAACGGATCGGCATCGCGCCGCCGGCGCGGCAAACGGCGATGCCGCCGTACGGTCTGGCGCACCTCGCCGCAGCGCCGTTGTGGATGCCAGGCGGCGCGCAAACCCTGGTGGTCGCCGAGCGCGAGGAAGGCTGCGCCTTCGAACCGGGCGAGGTCCGCGATTTCGAGATCTTCGGGTTCGTGGCAGGCAGCGCGCTGTCGCGAGCGCGCCTGCACGCGGCGTTGAACGCCTCGCAGACGCTGCAGGCGAATCTCCTCGGGACCATGCGCGAGAGCCTTCTCGTGCTGGACGGGCGCGGCGTGATCGCCGGCCTGACCGGCTCGGCAGCAACGCTCATCGGCCTCCGCTTCAAGGACGCGATTGGAAAGCCGCTGCGCGAGGTCCCCGGAATGGCGTCGCTTGCGCTGGCGCTGCTCGCCGGCCAACCTCCGCCGCCCACGATGCGCCTTCCAACCGGCGAGGTGCGCGTGCGCCACCGGCGGTACGAGGGCGGGATGGCCCTCATCCTGTCGCACAGCGAGGGGGCCGAGCGCGGCGACGGCGCAAGGCAGTTGTACTCCGTCGACGATCTGGTCGGCGAATCGCCGCTCATCGTGCGCGCCCGCAGGACGGTGCAGCAGATGGCGGACGTCGAGCTGCCGGTGCTGCTGGGCGGCGAGAGCGGGACCGGCAAGGAGATCGTCGCGCAGGCGCTCCACACCGCCTCGCACCGCGCCCGCGAGCCCTTCGTGGCAGTCAACGTAGCCGCCCTTCCCGCCGGGCTGCTCGAGAGCGAACTGCTCGGGTACGAGCGCGGCGCCTTCACCGGCGCGAACCCCAGCGGTCAGCCGGGGAAGTTCGAGCTCGCCGGCGGCGGCACCGTTCTGCTCGACGAGATTGGCGAGATGCCGCTGGACATGCAGGCCAAGCTGCTGCGCGTGCTGGAGGACTGCACGGTGCAGCGCATCGGCGGCGGACGGGCCCGCAAGTTCCACGCGCGGGTCATCGCCAGCACCAACCGGGACCTCGAACAGGAGGTCCACGCCGGACGCTTCAGGCTGGACCTGCTGCATCGCCTGCGGGTGGTGCATCTGAAACTGCCGCCGCTGCGGGAACGCAAGGGTGACGTGCCGCTGATCACGCAGCATGTCCTTTCCGGGCTCGCCCGGAGCACCCGCCATGAGCGCCTCACCGTCGCGCCGGCGGTGATGCACGCGTTCGAGCACCACGGCTGGCCGGGCAACGTGCGCGAGCTCATCCACGTGCTGCAGGTCGAGGCGATGCTGCTGCCCGCCAACAAGGACGTGATCGACACCATTCCGGAGTCGCTGGTCCAGGCCCGCAACCCGAAGCCCGCCCTCGCCTTGAATGGCGAAGTCGTCACGCTCGAGGACGCCGAGCGCGAGGCCTGTGCCCGCGCGCTGCACAAGGCGGCGGGCCACGTGCCCCGCGCTGCGAAGATGCTCGGCGTGGCCAAGACCACGCTGTACGCGAAGATCCGGCGCTATGACCTGGTGTTCACGCCGGGCGAATCCGCCGAGCCGTCGGGGGAGGAACAGGGAAGAGCGGAACAGGTCCGCCTGGCGTCCGGCGACGACTGAGCCGCTCCGACAGGAGTCTGCTGGCGCGCCATTGCCCACGGCTTGGGGGGACGTGGCCGTGGCGGCTGGCGGAGCAAGGCACTTCCACCCCTCCCGACAAACACAACTGGAGGATCTTCAAAATGCGGAATCTCATCATCGTGGGTGTTGCGTTGGCTGCGGTCGCATGCGGCGGCACGTCGTCGGATCTGTCGAGGGCCGACGCGCAATCGATTGGCGACGCGATCGCCGCTGCAATGCCGCAAGGCGGCGCGGGAGGCTCGCAGGACTTGACGCTGAGCAGCTCGGTGAACCGCACCGTGCAGTGCGCGGGCGGCGGCAGCCTGAACGTGTCGGGCTCGCTGGTGACGAGCTGCGCGACCCTCTTCAGCTGCTCGACCTCCGGTTCGCTGTCGCTCACCGCCAACGGCTGCGCCACCTCCAGCGGCGTGTCGATCGATGGGTCGCTCTCGTCGAGCTTCAGCAGCCGCGGCATCACGCTCTCGGCGACGGTCAGCGGCACGCTCACGGCGAAGCTGCCGGACGGCACCACCGCGCCGTGCGCGGTGAACGCGACCATCTCCGGCGGCAAGGTGTCCGGAAGCGTGTGCGGTTACGCGCTGTAGACGGGCCGACGCGGGCGCCTCGCTCGGGGAGGGCGTGGCGCCCGCGGGCTCGACTGCGCGACCGGCAGGGAGGGAACGGCGCATGAGACGCACGGACTGGGCATGGGCAGCGGCGGTGTTCGCGGGCGCAACGGTCGCCGTGTCGTGGCCGCATCTGGCCAGCGCCTTGCGCGGCTGGCGTGCGACGGAGCGTCAGCAGGCGCTCCGGGCCTTGCGCGCCGCGGTCGCGCACGGCGCCGACTCCGTCGATCTCTCCGCGTTCATCGAAGCGGATGCCGCCTCGGACGCGCGTGACGATGCCGAGCTGCGCGCGCTTGCGCTGGCGGCGGAGGTTGGGCCGCGCCCTCCGGCGGCGCAACGGCACGTTCTCGACCTCGTCGCGGCGCAGCGACTGCGGTGGTCCGCCCCGGCCGTCGATGCGATTGCCGCGTCGACCAGCCCGGGGACGCGCAAATGGACCAGCCTCGGACCGCTCTCCGCCCGCAGCGAATTCAACGGCACCTACTTCGACGGAATGGACTCGGGACGCCCGACCGCCATCGCGGTGCATCCCAACAACCCCTACCAGACGTTCCTCGCCACGTCTGGCGGCGGCATCTGGTTTGCCGACCTGAGCAGCAGCGCGCCCACCTGGCGCGCCATCACCGACGCGCTGGGATCGCTGGCCATCGGCGCCATCGCCGTCGACCCGCGCTTCAACGCGACCAGCGGCGCCGTCACGCTCTGGGCCGGCCTCGGCGACGCGTTCGATCAGCAGTCGGGCCTTCTGGTGAAGGGCACCTATACCCCCGGCGACGCATCCGCCGTCTTCGGCCCGTCCATCGCGCTCAGCACGGCGTCGCACCCCGCCGATCTGCTGCCCAGCGCTCCGCTCAACATCCGGCAGATCCGCATCGATCCGGCCAATTCCACAAATCTATTGGTGGGCACCGACGACGGCCTCTACACCTCGGCCGATGGCGGAGCCACCTTCCAGCTCGTCGACCTGCCCAACGATCCGTCGGTGGGGAAGACGCGCGAGAGCATCTGGGAGATCCGCTATCTCGGGACGAGCACCGGCGGATCGAACTGGCTGATCAGCGGCGTCTACGCCTGCCCGACGCCCGCGGGAGCGACGGTGGCCAATCGGCCTCCCGCGCCCGGCGCCGGGCAGGTCTTCTGCCCCAACGACGCGAACAGCGCCCACTACAACAAAGGCGACTTCTGGAGGAGCGCCGACGGCGGGGCCACCTGGACGTCGATCCGCACCGCGGGCGGCCTGCCGGCAACGGTGACGGGAAGCCTCGGGACCGACGTGGGGCGCATCGCCTTTGCCACCGGGAGCACCGCGGGGAATCCGGCGACGACAGTGGTGTACGCGATGGCCTCGACGGTGCAGGAGACGACCATCACCAACTTCACGCCCGCGACCGCCGCGTACCTCAAGTCCACCGACGGCGGCTCGACCTGGACGCGGATCGCCACCGGGCTGACCCTGGCTTCGCCGGCGACGTCGGCGACGCCGGTCGTCAACCCGACCACCGCCACCGAGGCGCAGTCGGGATGCACCACCATGAACCTCGGACATCTGCAAAGTTGGTAC
>DASTGQ010000212.1:0-2278 GCA_035718985.1 Gemmatimonadaceae bacterium | reverse complement strand
GTACTGGATGATCCGAAGGATTCCGACAGCCTGGGAAGATCTGGTGACGGCTGTGCGGCTCCAGGCGGCCCTTGGGGTGCAAGTGGTCGCTGGTTCAAATCCAGTCGCCCCGACCATCTGAAGGCCGCGATCTGCATCGGGTTTCCGATCGGGTAGCGGCCTTCGACTTTCGGATTTTTCGCGCCTTGCATGTCGGGTGCATCAACCCTTGGCGCCGCGAACGCGAGCGCCCGCTCGACGTGCTCGCGGAAGTCTTCGAGGTCGGAGTGGTCGTAGGTGGCCGCCCGTGATCTCGGGCGACGAGTGGCCGAGGGCGCGCTGCACGGCGCCGAGGTCGACGCCCGCCTTGCGGAGCAGCGTCGCATGTGTGTGGCGCAGGTCGTAGAAGCGGAGCTTGCGCGCTCTCGCCGACACCCAGAGCCGCATGCCGCAGCGCGGGCAGCGGTCCTCGCCGGCGGCGTCGCGCGTCTCCTCGAATCCGCAGCCCTTCCTTCGGCAAATGAAGCGGTAGCCGTCCACGACGCCGGCGCGCTTGAGCGCGCAGCGCAGGTGGTCGACGAGCACCCAGCGCGCATCCGGCAAGTAGGGGGAGCCGTCCGGGCGCGGGAAGACGAGCGCGCTGCGTGAGGCTTCCACGGCCGTCGCGAGGTGCGGTCGGAGCTCGGAGACGATCGCTACGTCTCGCGCGTCACCGTCCTTGGGCAGCGGCTCGGTCCAGGAGCGCCGGACGGCGAGCGTCCACGACCGCGTGTCGACGTCCTCCTTGCGGAGGCCCAGCGCCTCGCCGGGCCGGAGCCCGGCGTAGATGCAGGTGGCCGCGATCCAGCGCCAGGGCGCCTCCAGCGAGGGCTCGGGAAACGCTGCCAGGACCGGCAGGACCTCGTCACGCCTCAGCACGCGTCGCAAGGCGTTGCTGGCTTTGGGAACCTTTCGCCGCTTCACCCAGCGGACCAGATTCTCCGTCGCCCAGAGGCGGTGCTTCGGGTCCCGCGCTCGCTCGAACATGCCGAAGGTCTTCGGGCTGACGCCCGCCCCCACGCCGCCGAGGCCGCAGGGTTTGCGTCGAACGGGTTCGGGGAGCATTGGCGACCGGGGTGAGATCGGGAGAGAGGTTCACGATTGCGCCGACGTTCAGGTCCTGGGCGCGGAGGTGGTTCAGGCTCTGCGCGGAGAGCGTCCTCGCCCGCTCCTTCGCGGTGAGGATCTGGTCGAGCCGATCGGCGAACGCGCCCGCCGTCGCCGCGCGGAGCTCGAACGAGCGCAGCTCGGCGAAGTGCTTCTCGAGGAACGCGTGGAACTTGTCGTTCGCGTAGCCGCGGCGCTTCGACCCGTACCGGTCCCACCACCACTCGATGAGCTCGCCGAACGCGATGCGCTCGTCGGGCGCGGGATCGAGGCCCTCGCGCTGGCGCCATGCCTGGCGCTCCTTGTCCTGCGCGAACCGGACCGCCTCGGCCTTGGTGCGCGCCGGCGTGACCTTCTGGGCGAGGCGGCCGTCGGCCGCGCGCCACATCGCGTACCACTTCTCGCCTCGCTTCGTGACGGATGACATCGCTCGCCTCGCTCTGCAGGACTTAGCCGCGCTTCCCCGGCGCGCCGCCATCCACCCAGGCGCGCAGCTCCGAGGGCACGAATCGGAGGCCCCACCCGCCGAGCCGCTTTACCGGGAGCGTGCCGTCCTCGGCCTTGTGGTAGACCCAGCTCACGCTGCGCTTCAGGAACCTCGCAGCGGCCCGGACCTCCCACAGCTCGTTGTCGGGCGGCAGCGCCGCCTCGCATGCCGCGGCCACCACCGGTTGCTCCTCCGGTGCGCGCCGCGCGGCGCGTCGCGCCCGTCGCTCGACTGCGCCGCACGGCTGCGGCGCGTCTTGCGCCGGTTTCGCGGTCCAACTGAAAGATGCCTGCGCAGCGCTCGGGTCCGCCATGGCCTGTTCCCATCTGCCGGTCCAGGCATAGTACGCTATGCCGAGGTCAGTCCTCAAGACCCGCAGGCGCCGCCCATCCATTTCGCTCCAGCGATCGTCTCGATTCGCTCGACCTCGGCCGCCCGGACGCCCATCTCCCCGTGGGAAGGAGCGTTGGCCCGTTTCGTGATGTTGCGCCGGCGCCGGGACAGCGTCGGCGCAACTCTCATCCCGACTAGAACGCATTTCATAACCTCCTCCACAGGAGGCGAGCGCAGGCGAGGCGAAGAAAGCCGAGGAACATTTCGGCCTTCGTCTCGTAGCGCGTGACGAGCCTGCGCGAGCGCATCAGCCAGGCGAAGAGGCGCTCGACG
>DASTGQ010000211.1:0-2561 GCA_035718985.1 Gemmatimonadaceae bacterium | reverse complement strand
TCGGGCTCGTGCGCGCGCCCGCCGCCGAGTGGCGGATCGATCCGCACAAGGTTGGTGTGCTCGGCTTCTCGGCCGGCGGACATCTCGTCGCCGCGATCAGCAACGATTGGCGCAAGCGCATCTATAGGCGCGTCGATGCCGCCGATGACCTGAGCGCGCGCCCCGACTTCGCCATCGGCGTCTATCCGGGCCACCTCTGGCAGAGCGATACCGCGCACAGCCCCATCGCGTTCAATCCCGACATCCACGTCACCCGCCAGACGCCGCCCACCTTCCTCGTCCAGGCGGAGACGGACAGCATCGACAACGTCAACCAGTCGCTGGCGTATTACGTCGCGCTCAAGAACGCCGGCGTGCCGGTGGAGATGCATCTCTATGCGGACGGCGGCCACGCGTTCGGACTGCGGCGGACGCGCGATCCCATCACCGAGTGGCCGCTGCTCGTCGAGCGGTGGCTGCGAACGATCGGTGTGATCGATACTGTGGATAGGGCGCGCACGACCACTACAAGCTCATCGCCCGCTGCAGGCGGGTCCGACACGACGCGCGTCCACGGGTTGCTCGGCTGCTATCGCCTTTCGCTGGGGCCGTGGTCGAAGCCGTCGGATCTCCGTCCACCTTCCCCGACGCAGATCTTCCGCCTGGATTCAACGACCGTTCGCAACGGGACGCCGGGCGCGCGGACTGCGGCGCGACTCGTGCCCGCCGAGCTCATGCCGTCGACGGATCCACGAGCGCAATGGCTGCGGCCTGCCTCCTGGCGGTTGGTCGGATCGGATTCCCTCGAGGTCGTCACCTGGTCGACCGGCACCGAGGGAGAAGTCTTCTACGGTCACACCGTCGGCACCGGGTTGCGTGGCGTGCTTCGCCGCACGACCGACGCCATCCCGATGAATCCGCAGACGAGGCAGATCATGTGGGATGCGTGGCCGTGGGCACAGGCGTCGGCTCGTCGAGTGGCGTGTCCCTGAGAGTCGCTCGCGCAGTCGCTGCGGCGGCTGCGCCGCCGCCCTTTATTTGGTTCGCTTGCAGTTGAGCTCTGGCGTTTGCGGACTCCATTGTCCTTGGCAGCGAGAAGTCGACGATATCATCTTGCACGCGTCAGCCATCTCGATCGCGAGGAGCTCACATGAAACAGCGAGCCAAACAGCGGGCCTGGCGTGCGTTGGCCATGTGTGTCGTGGCTGGCTTGAAGGAATCTGGCGCGCCCTGATGGGCCGCCTGCCGCCCGACTGAGCGCCGCACCTGTCGGGCGTTTGCGGAAGCTCGCTGTGCTCGCATTTTATTCGATCGCCCGCACCTGAGCTCCGGACGTCAGGGGCCGCATCAACTTTGGAGGAGGATTCGATGGCGACAGCGAAGCAGAAGGCCGCAGCTCGCAAGAACGTGAAGAAGGCTGCCAAGGCCGCCAAGCGGAAGAAGACTATCTCGAAGCTCCCCAAGAAGACTCGCACCGCGCTGGCGAAGAAGGGAGCACAGGCCGCGAAGCGTAAACGCGGCTAGGCGCACGGCGACATCGCGAGTCGCGCCACCTGACTGAGCGCAGCACCTGACAAGCGAGCGGTTGGTAGCGGCGCCTGGGGCGTCGCATTCTATTTTGGCTCGCCTGCAGCTGAACTCTGGCGTTGGCTGGACAGTACCCACGCGTGCCTCGGAGTGGGTACGCCGTCTTCGGTTACCCTCGCCCACCGAAAAGAGGAGTATCTCCGATGACCAAGGTGACACCCTTCCTGATGTTCGACGATCAGCTCGAGGCGGCCATCGACTTCTACACCGCCACCTTCCCGGACTCACAGATCAGGAACGTCGCCCGCACTGGCAAGGACGGTCCGATCGCCTCCGCCGAGTTCGTGGTCGGTGGTCAGGTCTTCATGGGCTACAACGGGGGCCCGTACTTCACCTTCTCCGAAGGCATCTCCCTCTATGTCGACTGCGAGGACCAGGCGGAAGTCGACGACTATTGGGACAAGCTCGTCAAAGCCGGCGCGACGCCGAGCCAGTGCGGCTGGATCAAGGATCCGTTCGGCATCTCGTGGCAGATCGTCCCGCGGCGATTCATGGAGCTGATTCGCGACAGGAACGCTGGGAAGGTGAAGGCCGTGATGGATGCCATGATGACGATGGTGAAGCTCGACGTCGCGGCCCTCGAGAGAGCCTACAATGAGGCGTAGCAGTGTGAAACGCCCGCGCTGAGCGCGGGCGTTTCGCATCACTGGAACTTCATAGCCAGGTTGAGGAGGGAGCCAATGGCCACCAGTCCGCAGCTGGAGGAGGTTGTCCATGGGGCTCTGCTCGCACGCTCTCTGACGAACGCTGCAGCTGATAAGGGCTTCGCTCCGAAGTGGCGCATCGCGCAAGCCGCTATCCTGGGAGTACGAACCCCAACCTTGCACCGATGCCACCACGCTGCCTTGCCTGTCTGCTTCTGATGCTGACCGTTCTCTCGTGCACCGAGCGCTCGCCCGGCCCTGGCGACACGGCGGTCCACGTGGAGCCGATCGCGACCTCCGCGCCGCCGGTCGTCGATGCCGGTGCGACACCAGCGGCGCCGGTCGCGGATT
>DASTGQ010000210.1:0-3934 GCA_035718985.1 Gemmatimonadaceae bacterium | reverse complement strand
GTCTTCACGGTGCGTCAGTCGGTTGCCGAAGCCGTGGAGCGTGCGCGCAAGGAGCAGATGCCGACGCTTCTGGAGATCCGCACCTATCGCTTCATGGGACACTCGATGTCCGACGCCGTCAGCGGCACCTATCGCACGAAGGCGGAGCTGGAGGAGTACATGAAGCGCGATCCCATCACGATCCAGAGCGCGCGCATGAAGGAGAACGGCGAGCTCACCGACGAGCAGCTCCAGCAGATGGACACCGACATCAAGGCGGTGGTCCAGGACGCCTGGGATTTCGCCGACGCCAGTCCCGAGCTTCCCATCGAGGCGCTGTGGGAGGACGTGCTGGTGGATACGACGACGTGAATTGACGGTTAGGTGAGCAGGTGGGTGGTCGGTAGGTGAGAAGTCACCTCCCCGTTCCCACATTCTCACCTACGCACCCACACACCTACACTTCGTGCTCACGCAATGCCGGTAATTACCTATCGCGACGCCCTCGGCCAGGCCATCCGCGAGGAGATGCAGCGCGACGATCGCGTCTTCCTCATGGGTGAGGAGGTCGGCGTCTACAATGGCGCCTACAAGGTGTCGAAGGGGTTCCTTCAGGAGTTCGGTGAGATGCGCGTCGTGGATACGCCCATCACCGAGCTCGGATTTGCCGGCGTCGGCGTCGGCGCCGCCATGGTGGGGCTGCGTCCCGTCATCGAGTTCATGACGTGGAACTTCGCGCTGCTCGCCCTCGACCAGGTGGTGAACGCCGCGGCGAAGATGCTTTACATGTCGGGCGGACAGTTCAAGATGCCCATCGTCTTCCGCGGCCCGAACGGCGCGGCGCTGCAGCTCGCGGCGCAGCACTCGCAGGCGTGGGAGTCGTGGCTCGCCCACATTCCGGGACTCAAGGTCATCGCGCCCGGCACGCCGTACGATGCCAAGGGGCTGCTCAAGAGCGCCATCCGCGATGACAACCCCGTTTGCGTGCTGGAGGGCGAGATGCTCTACAACACCAAGGGTGAAGTGCCCGAGGAGGACTATACCATTCCGCTCGGCAAGGCCGACCTGAAGCGCGAGGGTGATCACTGCTCGATCATCACCCACGGCAAGATGGTCCTCGTCGCCATGCAGGCGGCCGACCAGCTGGCCAAGGACGGCATCCGTGTCGATGTCGTGGACCTTCGCACCATCCGACCGATGGACGTCGAGGCGATCACCGCGTCGGTGAACAAGACGAATCGCGCCGTCGTGCTGGAGGAAGGCTGGGAGATCTGCGGCGTCGGCGCGCAGGTGGTGGACTACATCCAGCGCGAGTGCTTCGACAACCTCGACGCCCCGGTCGTCCGCGTCCACCAGGCCGACACCCCCATGCCCTACGCCAAGGGCCTGGAGAAGGCGGCCAAGCCGGACCTGCCCAAGACGATCGCCGCCGTCCGCAAAGTCATGTACCTCGACTGAGGCCACGAATCCCGATAATGGCTACCAAGGTCTTCATGGAAGCGCTTTCCCCGACGATGGAAGAGGGAAAGCTGGTCAAGTGGCTGAAGAGCGAGGGCGACGCCGTGAAGAGCGGCGAGCCGCTCGGCGAGGTCGAGACGGACAAGGCCATCATGGAGCTCGTCGCGCGCGGCGATGGCGTGCTCCGCAAGCGGCTGGTCAACGAAGGTGATTCCGTGCCGGTGGGCACGCTCGTCGGCGTGATCGCTGGCAAGGACGAGAACATCGACGGCTTGCTCGCCGGCGCCGCTGCTCCCGCCGGCGCTCCCACTCCGCAGCCGGAGAAGCCGGACGTCCCCGCGCCGGCGGTCGAGCCGCAGCAGAGCACTGGCCCTTCGCGCGGTACGCCGGTACCTCCACCGCAGCCCGCCGCTCCGCCCCCGCCCCCGCCACGCCCGGCTGCACCGCCCGCGCCCCAGGGCGCAGCGCCGCAGCCTGCGCCATCTGGTGAAGCGCGTCAGGTACGCTCCTCTCCGCTCGCCCGCCGGCTCGCCAGCGAGCGCGGCCTCGACCTCGGCTCCGTACAGGGCTCCGGTCCCAATGGCCGCATCATCCGGCGTGACATCGAGAACGCGCCGGCAGCGGCGGTTACCAGCACCGGTCCTTCGGTCCTCCGGTCCAGCGACCAGGCTGACTTCCAGGATGTCCCGCTCAACAACATCCGCAAGGTCATCGCGAAGCGGCTCAGCGAGTCCATCGGGCCCATCCCGACCTTCTACCTCACCGTCGAGCTCGACCTCACGCGCGTGATGGAGATGCGCGCCGCCATGGCCGATCTCGGCGACGAGTTCAAGGTGTCGGTGAACGACGTGCTGCTCAAGGCGATCGCCGTGGCACTCTCGAAACACCCGGAAGTGAACGCGCACTGGCTGGGCGATCACATCCGCTACTTCAATCGCGTACACCTCGGCATGGCCGTCGCCACCGACGACGGGCTCATCGTCCCCGTGATCTGGGACGCCGACCGCAAGGGGATGGCACAGATCTCCCGCGAGGCGAAAGAGCTCGCCAAGCGCGCCCGTGAGCGGAAGCTCAAGCCCGAGGAGTTCACCGGTTCCACCTTCTCGGTGAGCAACCTCGGCATGTTCGGCATCGACCAGTTCACGGCGATCATCAACCCGCCCGAGGCGGGGATCCTCGCCATCGGCACTGGCGAGGACAAGCTGGTCGTCGTGGACGGCGAGCCAGTGGTGCGCAAGCGCGTCCGACTCACCATGAGCTGCGACCATCGCGTCATCGACGGCGCGGTGGGCGCGAAGTTCCTCCAGACGCTGCGCCGGCTCGTCGAGAACCCTCTCATGCTCGTCTACTAACCCGCACGCACGGCTATCATGGCTTCCTTCGACGTGATCTTTCTCGGCGGCGGGCCCGCCGGTTATGTGGGTGCGATCCGCTCCGCCCAGCTCGGACTCAACACCGCCGTGGTGGAGCGGGAGGGCCTCGGCGGCACCTGCGTGCTCTGGGGATGCATCCCCGCCAAGGCGCTCCTCGAGGCCGGGCACATCGCCGACCGCCTCAAGGACGCCCCGGCGTTTGGCGTCACGCCCGGCGAGGTGAAGCTCGACTTCGGCGTGGCGATGAAGCGCTCGCGCGGCGTCAGCACGCAGAACTCCAAGGGCGTGGAGTTCCTCTTCAAGAAGAACAAGATCACGTGGATCAAGGGCACGGCGAAGCTGGCGGGCAAGAACGCCGTGAGCGTGAAGACCGCCGACGGCAAGGAAGAGAAGCACGACGCGAAGAAGGCCGTCGTCATCTCCACCGGCTCGCGCGTGAAGGGACTGCCGCAGGTCGGCCTCGAGCTGAACAAGAAGACCGTCATCTCGTCCGATGAAGCGCTGATCCTGGAGAAGGCGCCCAAGTCCATCATCATCGTGGGTGCAGGCGCCGTCGGCTCCGAGTTTGCCGACGTGTTCAACTCCTTCGGCTCCCAGGTCACGCTCGTCGAGGTGATGCCGAACGTGCTGCCGGTGGAGGACACCGACTCCTCGAAGGAAGTGGAGCGCTCGTTCCGCAAGCGCGGCATCACCGTGCTCACGGGCGCCAGGATCTCCAACGTGAAGGTGGGCAAGGACTCCGTGTCGATGTCCATCGAGGCGGGCGGTGAGAAGAAGGACTACAAGGCCGACATCGTGCTCGTCGCCGCCGGTCGCGCCCCGAACGTGGAAGACATCGGGCTCAAGGAGCAGGGCGTCCAGCTCACCGAGCGCGGCTTCATCAAGATCAACGAGAAGATGGAGACGAGCGTGAAGGGCCTCTACGCCATCGGCGACGTGGCCGGCCCACCGATGCTCGCCCACAAGGGCGAGCGCGAAGGGATGATCGTCGCCGAGGTGATCGCCGGCCATCATGCCCAGGTGCTGGATTACACCAACATCCCTGGCGCGACGTACTGCCACCCCGAGGTTGCGTCCGTGGGCCTCACCGAACAGCAGTGCAAGGACAAGAAGCTCGACTACAA
>DASTGQ010000209.1:0-4616 GCA_035718985.1 Gemmatimonadaceae bacterium | reverse complement strand
GGCGCCGACGACGGTCATGCACGGCCCCTCCTGGCGAAGCTTGATGCACCGCCCGATCGGGTTCGCTCCCGGCCAGATTCGCTGCGCAGCACCCTGGCTCAGCACCACCACCGGCTCGCTGCCCGCGCGATCGGCGTCGGTGATGGAGCGGCCGCTGACGAGGCGCGTGCCCATGGTGGCGAGGTAGTCGGCGCTCACGGGGACGACGTAGAAGAAATCACGCAGGCGACTGCTGTCGATGCCGGGCACGACGATGGGCTGCGTCCACTCGCTGGAGAACGGGACGGTGAGCCCTCGGCTCGCGTGCTCCACGCCGGGCAGCGTGGCGGCGCGCTCGAGCATCGCCTGCGCGAGCTGGTCCTTCTGCGCCGAGTCGAGTGGCGTGCCGCGCGCCGTGACGCCGACGGTCATTACGTGCTCGGGCTGGAAGCCCAGGTCCAGCGCACGCACGTTGCGGAAGCTGCGCACGAAGAGCCCGGCGCCGACGAGGAGGATCACCGACACGGCGCCCTGCACGACGAGGAGCGACTTGCGCAGGCGCGAGCTGCGCAGGCTGGTACCTCGCCCGCCAGTACGCAGCGCAGTCACGACGTCCGTGCCGGCAAGCTGGCGGATGGGCGCGAGCCCGGTGACGAGCCCTGCGCCGAGTGCGATGACGCCGGCGAACAGCAGCACGCGATGGTCGAAGACGCCGCCACTCCAGTCGAGATTCGGGAGCAGAACGGAGCGGAGCAGGGCGCCGCCCCAGTGCGCGACGAGCACGCCGGCAACGCCGCCGAGCAGCGCGAGGAGGGTGCTCTCCGTGAGGAGCTGCGCGAGCAGGCGGCCGCGCGACACGCCGATGGCCTGGCGGATGGCGATCTCGCGACGCCGGCGCAGCGCGCGCGCGATGAGCAGGTTGGCGACGTTGGCGCACGCCATGAGCAGCACGAGCCCCGAGACGGCCATCAGCCACAGCGACACGGTGGCCGACTGGTTGCGTCGCGGACCTCGGCTCTCGAGCACGGAGCCGAGCGTCGCCTGCGGGTTCATCCGCTCCATGGCCAGCAGCCCTGCCGGTTCCACTTGTCGCTGCGTCTCGATGCTCTGGCGGAAGGCGTTGGTCATGTCCGCCGTTGCGGCCTCCACGCCCACGCCCGGCTTGCGACGCACGACGGTCTGCAGCCAGCCGACGCGATACTGCTCGCTCCACTTCACGTCAGGGCCGAACTCGGCGAACATGTCGGCTGCGCCGGCGGTGAGCGGCACGAACGCGGCGACGGACTGCAGGGAGAGTCCGCTGAATCCCGGCGGCGTGACGCCGATGATGGTGTAGTCGGTGCCGCCGATGCGGAGCGTGCGCCCGAGCACGTCGCGCCTGCCGCCGAACTGCGACTGCCAGTAGCCGTAGCCGAGCACGGTCACCGGCGTGCCGCTGGGGAGCTGGTCCTCCGTCTCATTGAAGAGGCGGCCGAGCAGCGGGTGCACGCCGATGAGCGGCCAGAAGCTCGCCGTGACGAGCGACGCGCGCTCCTGCCGCGCGCCTTCGCCGAGGCCGAACACGCGCTCGCGCTCGTAGTGCGCCGCGATGTCGGACGACGTGTGCACGTGCTGCGCGAGATCCAGGTAGCGCCGGTACGACTGGTTGCTGCCGAGCTGGAATCCCTGGAAGCCGTTGCTGGTGGTGAGGTAGACACGGTTCACCTCGTCGGGCGCGCGGACACCGGCGGGCGGACGGAGGAGGAGCCGGTCCACGACGCCGAACATGGTGGCGTTGGCGCCGATACCCAGTGCGAGGGTGACGATGACGGCGGCGGCGAAGCCCGGACTGCGACGGATGCCACGCGCGGCGTAGCGGATGTCCTGCCAGGCGTTGGCGACGAGTTCCCTGACGTGCATGCGAGCCTCGCGGCGGGTGGCGGAGCGGTTGAGGGAGTGGCGGGCGGCGTCCACGTCGCCAAAGCGGCGGAGGGCTTCGGCACGGGCGTCGTCGGGGGACATCGCCCGTGCGACGAGCTGCGCGGCGCGCGCCTCGAGGTGAAAGGCGATCTCGTCGTCCACCTCGCGCGCGAGGAGGGCGCGACGGCGGAGGGACAGACGGAAGAAGCGGCGAGCGCGTGGTGGGAGCATCGCGATCGTGGGTGCGCTACGCGGTGCGCGTAGCGGCGGACAGGATGTCGCTGACGGTGGCCGTGTAGCGCAGCCAGCGGGTGGTTTCGGTGCGGAGGTGCGAGCGGCCTTCGCGCGTGATGCCGTAATAGCGCGCGCGCCGGTTGTTCTCGGTCATCCCCCACTCGGCGGAGACGAGGCCGCGCTCCTCGAGGCGGTGCAACGCCTGGTAGAGGGCGCTGTCCTCGACGTCGAGGGCGCCGCCGGAGCGGTCCTCGAGCCAGGAGGTGATCTCGAAGCCGTGCATCGCGCCCCACGACAAGGTCTTGAGGACGAGGATGTCCAGCGTCCCCTTCACGAGCGACAGTTGATCGGGCATGGTTGGTCAGGTCTCAGTGTCTTCCCTGAGACTCTGACCCCACGAAGGCGCAAAAGGTTTGCACGGAGATGTCGCTGACCGATTACGACCTCGGGCTGTCCATTGCGACGAAGGGGGAACTGCCATCATACGGATAGGAGCACGGATGAAACGAATCCTGTCCGCCCGAGAGCCGGGTGCCGATCTCCTGGGGTGGCATCTTCATGGCCCTCTTCCCTGTCAGGTTCCGATTGGTTGGAACGGCCTCGGGACGTTTCGGGAGCGAGGAGGCATCCAGGGCACGAAGGGCATCCAAGGCACGAAAAAGCATCGAAGGCACGAAAGGCATCGAAGGCACGAAGGGCATCCAGGGCACGAAGAGGCATCTGCCTCGGCCGTGCTGGTAGCCGTCGATGCGTATTCCGGTCGTCGTGATGGCCAGTGTGCCAGCAGCTTCGCGGTGACGCGACCAGGATGCTGACGGGGGCCGCGATGTCTACCGCACGATCGCGGTCTCGACGAGCTGGGCGACCTTGCGGCCGTTCATCTCGGCGGGCAGGTAGCGCCACTTGCCGAGGACGCGCTTCGCGTCCTCGACGAGGCGGACGTCGTTGACCTGGATGACCTTGAAGGTGGAGGGCTGGATGGCGCCCGTGCTGTCCACCATGAACTGCACCACGGTCTCGCCCGTCGCAGCCGGGTGCGGTGAAACGTTCGAGCCACCGACGAACACGGCGTCCTTCTGGACCGGCGTCCGGGCCGCTTCGGCGGCATGCACCTTGGCCATGATGGCGGCCGAGTCGGCGGCGGGGAGGGGAACGGACGTGGTGCTGCTGCGACAGCCGGCGATGGCTGCCGGCGCCGCCACGAGCAGGCACAAAAGAACGAGAGGGCGCGTAGTCATGCTGACACCGCCATGTCGCGAAGTGGGCGAACGGTACCTCTCACCGATACTATCCTGTGAGTCGCGCCGCGCCAGAGCGACCAACAATGCACATCGGGGCCCCATGCGAGTCCGATCCCTGTTCCCAGCGTTCCTGCTCCTCGCCGCCAGCGCCTGCGTGCACGTCACGGTGCAGCACTCGCGCCCCACATCCGAAGGCGAGATCCGCGCGCGACTCGATTCCACGGCCGTGGGCTGGAACCGCGGCGACCTCGCGACGTATCTCGCGGTCTACACGCCCGACGCGAGCGAGATGCTCGCCGACGGCGTGGCGCACGGCCGCGACCGGATCGAGCAGACGATGAAGCAGGGGTTCTGGAAGTCGGGCCGTCCGCTCCAGCAGCTTCACTATGAGCACGTGGAGGTGCGCATGCTCGGCGACGACCACGCGCTCGTGACGGGGGAGTACGTGCTCACCGGCGCCGACCGCCCGCAGCGCACCGGCTGGTTCACCACCGTCTGGGCGCGCACGAGCGACGGATGGAGGATGATCCATGATCACTCGTGATCGCTGCCTGACGCCGTGGCGGCACTTCCTGCGTGCCGCGCTGGTGATCGCGCTCCCCTGGAGTGGGGCAGCGGCACAGCGCATCGACACCACGGTGGCCATGACCGCGTTGCGGGAGGCGAACGCCGCGTGTCATCGCGACGCGGGCGCGCTGTGGGGTCGTTCGCTCTGCGGCCCGATCGCCCTCGCCGAACGGCAGACTCGCCTCGTGTTGACGAACGACTCCGCCGTGAAGCAGCCGTTCATCCCGCTCGGTGGTGCATTCGTCACTACGGCGCCGCAGGGCACGGGCTTCGCCAACACGGCGTTCGACTGGGCGGGGCGACGCTGGGCGATGATCATGCTCCCGCTCCCCGCCGACACGTTCGACCGCGTGACGCTCGTGATGCACGAGGTCTTTCACCGCGAGCAGGATTCGCTCGGGCTCGGCAACATGGACCTGCCGAACAACCAGCTCGACGAGCTGAACGGCCGCGTGTGGCTGCGCTTCGAGCTGCAGGCGCTCGCGGCGGCGCTCGACGCGCTGGCGAACGGCGACGCGTCCGTGCGTGCGCACACCGAGGACGCGCTCCTCTTTCGCGCGCGGCGTCGCCAGCTCTACCCGCTGGCCGACTCGCTCGAGCCGGCGCTGGAGATGCAGGAAGGGCTCGCCGAGTACACGGGTGAGCGCCTGGCGATGACGTACACCGGCGAGACGCCGCACCGCGTCGCCCGGAAGG
>DASTGQ010000208.1:0-4049 GCA_035718985.1 Gemmatimonadaceae bacterium | reverse complement strand
AAGCGGCAGAAGGTACCTCGTACTTGGTACCAGGCACGAGGTACCTCGTACCCAGTTGTCGGTTACGCGACGAGCGTCAACCGCCTCACCGGTCCTGCCACGCGCGTCGCCACTTCCTCGAAGACCGGGAACAGCGCCGGGTCGAACTGCGTGCCGACGTCCTGGCGCATGATGGCGATGGCCTCGTCGTGCGTGAAGGCGCGCTTGTAGCTGCGCTGCGAGGTGAGCGCGTCGTAGACGTCCGCGATGCACAGCACGCGCGCCGCGAGCGGGATGGCTCCGCCCGCGAGCCCGTGCGGATAGCCGCGGCCATCCCAGCGCTCGTGGTGGCTTTCCACGATTGGACGCACGTCCCACGGAAACTCGATGTCGGCCAGCAGCTCGACGCCCGCCGTGGGGTGTCCGCGCACCATGACCCATTCCTCTTTCGTGAGCTTGCCCGGCTTGTTCAGCACCTCAGCCGGCACCATCAGCTTGCCCACGTCGTGCAGCAGCGCCCCGATGCGGAACCAGAAGAGCGGCGTGTCTTCCGGCGTGCTGACGCGAGTCCAGAGCGCACAGGCGAGATCGGCCACGCGCACGCAATGGCCCTGCGTGTACTCGTCCTTCGATTCGATCGAATCGCCCCACTTGCGAACGACGTCCAGGAAGTCGCTCTCCAGCGCGGCGTTTCGGCGGTCCACGTCGGCCAGCTCGCGGCGGGCGCGGAGCTGCGCGAAGAGCCGGTGCGACTGGTTGAGGCGCTGCAGCGTCTGCCGATTGCGTCCCTGGGTGCGGTAGAGATCGGCCAGCTCGCGCGCCACCTCGCCCTGCAGGATAAGGTCGCTCCGCTCGATCGCGATCTCCTCGGCACGGAGGAAGTGCGCCTCGGCCGCCGTGGCGTCGCCAGATGCGCGTTCGACGAGGCCGTAGACGTACTGTGCTTCCCCCGCTTCACGCGAGTCGCCGATCTGTGCGACGACGCTCCGTGCGCGTTCGCAGGCGGCACGAGCCTGCGCGTGGTTGCCCTGCTTGATGCGGAGCTTCGCGAGGTGCAGCTCGATGGTGATCAACGTGCTCCGGTCCCCGAGCACCGTGCTGAGACCGCGTGCTTCCGTCAGGTGGCGATCGGCGTCCGCAAACTGGTCGGACTGCATCTTGAGGAGCCCGATGTTCACGAGCGTGCCGATGACCTCGTCCGCCAGGCCCGCAGCGCGCGAATCGGCGAGCGAGAGTGCGTAGTATGCCGCGGCCTCGTTGACCTCACCCTGCACGTTCGCGATCACGCCGAGGTTCGTCGCCGTCATCACGGCAAGACGGGCATCCTTGCTCTGATGAGCGCTTTCGCGGGCGAGCAGGTACAGCCGCCTCGCTTCGTCCAGGTTTCCCTGCTTCCACTGAACAATGGCCAGCACGTTGATCGCATGACCGCGCGCGCCGATGTCCTGGGTCTGCTCCGCGACGGCGAGCGCCAGCTCGGCGCAATCCGTGGCCGCTGCCCAGTTGCCATCCTGCAGGTAGGTTCGCGCGATCCAGCGAAGGAGCTGCGCGGCTTGCGTGGCAGAGGTAACCGTCCCGTCCCGGAGCGCGGCTTCATAGAGTCGGCGCGCCTCGTCCCGACGACCTTCGCGCTCCATCGACTGCCCGCGCTGCAGGAACGTCGCGAGTGGCGCTGGCGCAGGCCGGCCTCCGGTTGACGACGGGAAACCCACGGCGCCGCTGCCTGGAGGCGGGATCAGCGCGAGGTTGGTCAGTGAGGCTGAGCGCATTCGAATCGTGGGTCAGGCGGGCAGAGCGCACGAGCATCGCTCGCTAATGGTCGCGCGCTCGTCCCGGCGATTCGTGCCTCGCGTCGAGGATGGCAACGCGTCCACGCCACTCATTCCCGTCCGCAGAGCACGACATACCCCGAGAAGTGGTTGATCGGTGCCGTGAACGACCAGTCGACCAGGTTGACCACGCCCGCGAGCAGGTCCGACACCGTCGCCGTCAGCGTGCCGAGCAGCCCGGGATCGCTGTAATAGCCGAGGCGCAGGAGCGGCGCCTGGAGCAGCGTCACGTTCGTCCCGTTCAGCGACTGATTGAACACGAGCGGCTTGTTGAACACCGTCCCCGTCGGGGAGAAGTCGTACGCCAGCAGCGAGCCGGCGCGCGCCGTCATCGTGATGGTCGTCGTCTTGTAGAGCGCGCCGACCGGCACGGTCACCGTGACGCCCGCTTCCGGGATGCTCAGGGTCCCACCGTAGTATCCGATCTGTTTCGACACGGTGATCGGCGCCGCAAGCGGCGTAGTGCGCTGCACCGCGGTGTTCGTCGTGAGGACGCTGGTCACGGTGCCGAGCAGGCCGCCGAGGAGACTCGACGACGCGCCCGCGGGCGAGGCCTTCATCTGGGTCGGTGCGGCCACCTGGTCGGCCGAGCACGCGGCGAGCGAGAGCGCCAGCGCGAGGGCGCCGATGCGACGAATGGGGGATGACATGAGGACGGGCTCCGGGGATTTGACTCGCGCTGGGACGGTTCGCGCCGGCCGCCACCAAGGCACCGACAGTGCCACGGCTCACAGTCGAATTGCCCCCGTCATACTGTCCTGCGTTGACCGACGGTTCGTGCAGTCGGGTCAGATTGTCCACCGTGATGCGGTCACCCCGTCTGACTTACCGCATCGACGAAAACAGGACGGGCATCGCATTTCGCCAGATGATTGGCGAAATGCGATGCCCGCAGTGCGAAGTGGCGCGTAGACTGTTTGCGGCTACGGCTTGCCCTTCAGCGTCGTGTCCTTGATGCTCTTGCCGGTCTCCGTCAGTGCGCCGTGCGCACTGCTCTTGGCCTTGTTCTTCTCCGCCTTGGCATGACGCGCGGCGTGCTTCGTCGTACCACTCACCTCACGCGCCACCTTGTTCAACCCGCCCGGATGCTTGCTCTGCGAGCCCTTGATCCCGGTGGTCTTCTTCAACTCGGTCTTGGTCTCGTTGCCCGCATGCTTGAGCGTCTGATGCGTCTTGCCTGCATCGCGTTTCACTTCGGCCTTCGTATCACGACCCGCCTTCTTGGCCGTGTTGCTGACGTCGTGCGCGACCTTGTTCAGGCCACCCGGCTTGTGGGCGGTGTCCTGGGCGCGCGCCACGAGGGGCGCGGTGAGCGCAAGGGCGGCGGCGGCGACAAGATGACGAAGCTGCACCTTCATGTATTTCCTCCGACTGGGTATGCGAGCGCTGAATGCAAGTCGTGGACTCAGTCGTTGACGGCTGACCTCGCCTCAGTCCACCGCGCGCTGGTACTGCACCGGCCACTCCACAGAGACGTCCAGCTCGCGCGCCGCGTGCAGCGGCCAGTAGGGATCGCGGAGCAGCTTGCGCGCGAGGAGTACCATGTCTGCACTGCCCGAGCGCAGGATGGCGTCCGCCTGCTGCGCCGACGTGATGAGCCCGACCGCCGCGGTCGGAACACCGCTCACTTCACGAATGCGCTCGGCGAGTGACACCTGGTAGCCGGGCCCGATCGGGATCCGCGCACCCGGGACGATCCCGCCCGACGAGCAGTCGATGAGGTCCACGCCGCGCGCGCCCAGCAGGCGCGCCAGCTCGGCGGACTGTTCCACGTCCCATCCCCCTTCCATCCAGTCGGTTCCGGAGAGGCGTACGAGCAGCGGCAACGAGTCGGGGCACACCGAGCGCACGGCGTCGACGACCTCGAGCATCAGCCGCACCCGATTCTCGAACGAGCCGCCGTATGCGTCATCGCGATGGTTGGCGAGCGGGGAGAGGAACTGATGCAGCAGGTAGCCGTGAGCCCCGTGCAGCTCGATCACCTGGAATCCGGCGTGGAGTGCGCGCCGGGCAGCGTCACGGAACGCGTCCACCACCCGACGGATCCCGGTGGCATCGAGCGCCTCCGGCACCTGCGAGCGCGACCCGAACGGCACCGCGCTCGGCGCCACGATCGGCGACCAGCCGCCGGCAGCGGGCGCGAGCGGTGCACCACCGCGCCACGGCACCTCCGTGCTCGCCTTGCGGCCGGCGTGCGCGAGCTGCACCCCAGCCACCGCGCCTTGATCGCGGATGAAGCGC
>DASTGQ010000207.1:0-2801 GCA_035718985.1 Gemmatimonadaceae bacterium | reverse complement strand
CGATCGGGTGCCGTATCGCCGACGGAAGTTCATATCCTCGGTCCATGGCTGCATCGTGCGTCACCGAGACTCCCCGCGCCGACTTCACCCGCGTCGACCCCAAGGCCGTCGCGCTCCTCGCTGAGCGCTGGGCCAGGCGCTACGGCGTCCTGCCCATCGCGCTTGAGCGCGGCACGCTCATCGTCGCCACGAGCGATCCGAACGATCTCGACGCCGAGCGCATCATCGGCTTCGCCACCGGCCAGCGCGTGCGATGGGCGCATGCGTCGGCTGAGGAGCTTGCACCGCAGCTCGCCCGCTGGTATCCCGATGCGTCGGGGCGTCGCGAGACCGCTCCACCTCCCGTCGAGGTCGAGCACCTCGGCTTCGTCTCCGACGAGTCCACCAGCGTCGCCATGGACGTCGGCACGTCGGTCATCCGTCTCGTGGATCAGCTCCTCGCCGAGGGCATCCAGGCCGGCGCGAGTGACATCCACATCGAGCCGGAGGAGCAGGGAATCGCCGTGCGCCACCGCGTCGACGGATTGCTCCGTCGTGCCCGTACGCTCCCTCGGCGCATTGCGCCGTCGCTCGTCTCGCGAGTGAAGATCCTCTCCGGTCTGGATATCGCCGACCGGTTGCGCCCGCAGGACGGCCGAGCCCGCGTAGCCGTTCAGGGAAGCGTCGTGGACCTGCGCGTGTCCACGCTCCCCGCGTCGCACGGGGAGAAGATCGTCATCCGGGTGCTCGATGGAAGCGCGGGGCTCCGCAGTCTCGACGCCATCGGCTTCTCCCCGACGGACCTGGCGCGCATTCGCGGGCTGCTGGAGCAGCGGGAGGGGCTCGTGCTCGTCACCGGCCCAACCGGCTCCGGCAAGACGACGACGCTCTACGCCGCCCTGCGCGAGATCCAGGCGCGCGGCGTGAACGTGGTGACGGTCGAAGATCCCATCGAGTACCGCCTGCCCGGCATCGTGCAGGTCCAGGTCCACGAGCGGGCCGGCCTCACCTTCGGCGCCGCACTGCGCTCCATCATGCGCCAGGACCCGGACGTCATCCTCGTCGGCGAGATCCGGGACCGTGAGACAGCGGAGATCGCCATCCAGGCATCGCTCACCGGGCATCTCGTCCTTTCCACGCTGCATACCAACGATGCCGCGAGCGCCGTCACGCGCCTGATCGACATCGGCGTGGCCGGCTACCAGATCGCCACGGCGGTGAAAGGAGTCGTCGCGCAGCGCCTGCTCCGCCGGCGCTGTGCCGATTGTGAGGGCGCAGGGTGTCAGGCGTGCGAGAGCACGGGACACCGGGGCCGGCTTGCCGTGGCGGAAGTGCTCGTTGCCTCCCCGGAATTCGAGCGGCGCGTCGCGGCTGGCGCGTCCACCGAATCCATCGCAGAGGCGGCGCGAGCCGCAGGATGCGCCACGCTCTGGGAGTCCGGCCTCGACCTCGTCCGGCGTGGCGAGACCACGCTGGACGAGCTGCGCCGAGTCGCCGCCGAGCCGGTGCGGCTCGTTACGGAGCCGGTGCCGCGAGCGATGTCGTCAGACGTGCGCGTCGGCTGGCGCGTTCGACAGCTCGGTGATGCGGCGGCGCGACTCTACCGCGAGCTCGCCTCCGCCGCTGCATCCATCGGCAGTCATGTGCAGGTGGTGGACCTCGATGCGTCCTCCTCGGCTCCCGCGGAGCAGCTGTTGCATGCGCTCGTGGTAGACGCCCCCTCGACGAGGGATCCGGACGAATGCGGAGATTCCCTCGTCGTCGCACTGGCGTCGGAGACGTCATCTGGCGAGCATGTGCACACGCTGGCTCACGACGCCGATCTCGTCCTGACGGCCGGCGTGCATGGCCGGTTCCTGCTCGCGACCATCCTGGCGCTCCTGCGCTGGCGCTCGCGATGATGGGCGGCCATGCTTCAACGCTCATTCCCCAGCCGGAAGCATGGCCTCAGTCAACATCGGTACCGTCGACGTCTACCTCATCGCCATCCGCACCGACGGCTGGCGCGTGCTCACCCTCCAGCGCGCAAAGAACACTCGCTGCCCGTCGGCCTGGGAAACGGTGCACGGGCACATCGAATCCGGTGAGGAGCCGGAGCAAGCCGCCGAACGCGAGGTGCGCGAGGAAACCGGACTGGCGATCGAGCGGCTGTACAACGTCACCGTGCAGCCCTTCTACCTGCACAAATCACGAACGGTGGAATTCGCCGTGGTGTTCGCCGCGTTCGTGACGCCCGGCATGGAGATCACGCTTGGCGAGGAGCACGCACGCTCCGAGTGGCTCACGCCGGAGCGTGCGCTGGAGCGCTTCGTCTGGCCGCGCGAACGCGCTGCGCTGCGCGACATCCTCCAGTTGCTCCAGGCAGGCAATGCGGGGCCGGTGGAGGATGTGCTTCGCGTCTTTTGAGACAACTGCGAGTACGGGGTAAACCCGGTACCTGGTACCGAGACCCACGGCGAAGCCACATGAATGCGGGTCAACGCCTTACCTCCACCAACGACCGTCGTTGACGGCGGTCGTTGGTTCCGGAACAGCGATGACCCGGATTCTGGTGGCGTCCAGCAGGGTCCGGGTACCTCGTACCTGGTACGTGGTACTCGGGGTTGCTCAGCTCCCCTTGCTCCTTCCCGCCGTCGGCAACACCATCCCCTGTTCGGGCGCATTCGGCTTCACCCGCACGCTCTTCGCCGGGATGCCGACGTAGACGTGGTAGGGCTTCACGTCCTTCGTCGCCACCGCGACGGCGCCCACCATCCCCTGCTCGCCCACGTACACGCCGGCCAGCACCGTGGCGTGGTACGTCACCCGCACGCCGTCCTCCA
>DASTGQ010000206.1:0-11546 GCA_035718985.1 Gemmatimonadaceae bacterium | reverse complement strand
CGTGTCGTGAGCGACGAGGACGTAAAGCGCATCGACAAGGAGTTCGCCGACGAGCTTGAGGCGGCGCACAAGGCGATGCAGGCCGCGCCGCCGAAGGAAGGCGCGGTGAAGGCCGCGCCGGCACCCACGGCCGCCGAACCGGCCACCGCGGTGCCCGCCGACAAGCTGGAGGCGCTGAACAGCAAGCTCCTCGAGCGCCCCCAGGGCTTCACCGGCCACGCGCGGCTCGCGCGCACGCTGGAGCGGCGTCGCGAGGCGCTGAAGACGAACGGCATCGACTGGGGACAGGCGGAGGCGCTCGCCTTCGGCACGCTGCTCCAGCAGGGCATCTCCATCCGCCTCAGCGGCCAGGATGCGGAGCGCGGCACCTTTGCGCACCGCAATGCAGTCCTGCACGACATCAAGTCGGGCGACACGTACACTCCGCTCGCGGATCTGCCGAACGCCGCGCGCTTCGAGATCTACAACAGCCCGCTGTCGGAGATGGCGGTGCTGGGCTTCGAGTACGGCTTCAGCACGGCGGCGCCGACGGACCTCACGCTGTGGGAAGCGCAGTACGGCGACTTCGTGAACATGGCGCAGGCCGTGATCGACCAGTTCATCAGCTCCGACCGCGCAAAGTGGGGGCAGCGCAGCGGGCTGGTCCTGCTGCTCCCGCACGGCTACGAGGGGGGCGGACCGGAGCACTCGAGCGCGCGCCTGGAGCGGTTCCTCCAGCTCTGCGCCGAGAACAACATGATCGTCGCCTACCCGAGCAACCCGGCGCAGTACTTCCACATCCTGCGCCGCCAGGCGATGCACGACAAGCGGAAGCCGCTCATCCTCATGCAGCCCAAGAGCCTCCTCCGCCTGCCGGCGGCCACGGTGGGGATCGAGGCGCTGGCGAGCGGCAGCTTCCAGCCGGTCATCGACGACGCCGTGGTCGCCGAGAAGCGCGACGACGTGCGCCGACTGGTGCTCAGCACGGCCAAGCTGTATTACGACCTCCTCGCCGCGCGTGGCGACAACACCGAGGTGGCGCTGGTACGCGTGGACGAGCTGTATCCGTGGCCCGGCGAGGCGCTCGCCGCGATCGTGGATCGCTACCCGAACATCGAGGACGTGGTGTGGGCCCAGGAGGAACCGAAGAACATGGGCGCGTGGACGTACGCGGCGCCGCTGCTGCGCGTGGCGACGGGGAACATGCTCACCGTGCGCTACATCGGCCGCCCGGAGCGGGCGAGCCCCGCCGAGGGGTACTCGAAGCCGCACGAGGAGGAGCAGAAGCGCATCGTGCGCGACGTGCTCACGCTCGCGGCGCCCAAGCGGAAGACCAGCAAGGTCTGACGATGGCGACGACGCGCATGCTTCGCTCGGCCGCCGTCGCTTTCCTCTTCGCCCTCTCCGCGCCGCGTCTCCTGCTCTCGCAGGAGCGCGGCGCGGTCACGTTGGGCGAATCGGTGGCGGGGCTCGACATCACGACGCGCGTGCTGATCATCGGCGCGCACCCGGACGACGAGGACACGCAGTTGCTCGCCTGGCTGGCGCGCGGGAAGCAGGTGGAGACGGCGTACCTCTCGCTCACGCGCGGCGACGGCGGGCAGAACCTGATCGGCAACGAGCTCGGTCCGCTGCTCGGCATGATCCGCACGCAGGAGCTGCTCGCGGCGCGGCGCATCGATGGCGGGCGGCAGTTCTTCACGCGCGCCTACGACTTCGGCTTCAGCAAGAGCGCCGAGGAGACGCTCACGCACTGGCCGAAGGACTCCATCCTGAAGGACGTGGTGACGATCGTGCGCGCCTACCGGCCGCAGATCATCGTCGCCGTGTTCAGCGGCACGCCGCGCGACGGGCACGGGCATCACCAGGTGTCGGGAATCCTCGCCCGCGAGGTGTTCGACGCCGCGGCGGACACCGTGCGGTGGCCGTCGAGCCAGACGCTGGGACTGGGCGCGTGGACGCCCACCAAGTTCTATCGCGCCGCGCGCTTCAACTCCGGTGCGGCGACGGTGAGCTTCAACGTCGGTGAGCTGAGCCCGCTGCGCGGGCGGACGTACGCGGAGATCGCGAGTGAGAGCCGGTCCCAGCACCTGTCGCAGGGGTTCGGCATCCTCGAGCGGCGGGGGACGTCGATGGACTACCTCACGCTGGAGGCGACGCACTTCGGCCTGCCGGTCGGCCGCGAGGGCTCGATGTTCCAGGGGGTGCAGACCGACTGGTCGCGCTTTGCGAACGTGACGTTGCCGGCGCCGGCGCGCGCGGCGCTCGATTCGCTGCCGGCGGCGATCGCCGGCGTGCGGAGCGTGGAGCGGCTGATCGATCCCGCGCCGATGGTGACGCCGCTCGCGCGCGTCGTGCGGCTGATGTCGGCGGTGCGCGCGAGCGTGCGCTGCGGCAGCCGCTTCCCGACTGGCGCGCTCGCCATCGGATGCGACCAGCCGCACGGCGATCTCGTGGTGTCGCTCGAGACGGCGCAGCGCCGGGCGCGCGCAGCGATCCTCGCCGCGGCGGGGGTGCTGGTGGAGTCCACCGCGCCGCGCGAGCTGCTCGCCGTGGGCGACACGATGCCGGTGACGGTGAGCGTGTACAACCAGGGGAGCGTGGACGTCAGCTTCGACAGCGCGCGGGTGTGGACGCTCACCGGGGGCCATCGCGTCGAAGGGCCCGGCCTGGTGTTGCGCGACAGCTCGGCGCGCGCGACGGTGCCGCTCACCGCGATGACGTCGAGCGTGCCGTGGTGGTTGGCGATCGGCCGGCGCGGCGACGTGTTCGTGCTCCCGGGCCAGGGCGCCACCGCGGCGGAGAACATCGCGGTGGGCGAGGACCGCATCTACAACACCTATGCACAGGCGTCGCTGCGCATCGCCGGCGTGCCGGTGGTAGCCGACGCGTCGCCGGTGATCTTCCGCGTCGCCGATCCGGCGCGCGGCGAGCTGCGCCGCCCCGTGGCGGCGGTGCCGGCCATCAGCGTGCTGTTCGACGACGAGGTGCAGTACGCGCGTGCGAACGTGCCCTTCGATCGGATGTACAGTGTGCACCTGAAATCGGCCACGACGGCGCCACGCGGGGTGAGCGTGACGCTCACCCTCCCCGCGGGCCTCCGCGCCGACAGCGCGGTGCGGCGCGTGGCGCTCGAGCCGTTCGGCTCGGCGACGCTCGCCTTCCGCGTGCGCGGCACGCTGCCACCCGGTCGCTTCAACGTGAGCGCCTCGGCGGCGAGCAATGGCGAGACGTACGTGTCCGGGTACATCCCGATCGAGTACGCGCACATCCCGCCGCTCCGCTACTATCGTGCGGCCACGGTGCAGGTGGAGGCGGTGGACGCGAAGCTCCCCGCCAACACGAAGGTGGCGTACATCCAGGGCGTGGGCGACAACGTGGCGCCGATGCTCGCGCAGCTCGGCCTTGCCGTCACGCCACTGGCACCCGAGGCGCTCGCCACCGCAGACCTCTCGCGCTTCGGCGCCGTGGTTGTGGGCCCGCGCGCCTTTGCGGCGAGCGACGTGCTGCCGCGCGAGGCGAGGAAGCTGCAGGACTACGCCCGCGCCGGCGGCACGCTGGTGATGCAGTACGGACAGAACGAAATGGAGCGACCGGGGATTCTTCCCTTCGCCATCACGCTCGCCCGTCCGGCGCAGCGCGTGACCGACGAGAACGCACCGGTGACGGTGCTCGACCCGCGGTCGCCGCTGCTCACGACGCCGAACCGGATCACGAGCGCCGACTTCACCGGATGGGTCCAGGAGCGCGCGACGTACATGCCGACGACATTCGATCCGCACTGGAAAACGCTGCTGCGGATGAACGACCCGGGCGAGCAGCCCAACGACGCGGCGATCCTCGTCGCGCCGCTCGGCAAGGGCGTGGTGGAGTACGTGACGCTGGCGCTGTTCCGGCAGCTGCCATCGGGAGTGCCGGGGGGGGCGAGGATCTTCCTGAACCTGCTGGCGGGGCGGGCGGGTGGAGTTGGGGCGGGGGTGGTTCCGTGAAGAGTGACGGCAACGGCGAGTACCGCGTACGAGGTACTTCGTACGGAGACCGGCATCCAGGCCCCACGAATGCGGGGCCGTTACGGAGCGCCGGGCGCAGAGAACGCGTCGGCGCATTGCTGGGGTCAGTCGTGAGGTCCCGGTACTTCGGTACGAAGTACGCGGTACTCGCCGTTGCTCTTGTTCTCGCATCGTCGTGTGCCCGCGACAGCCGGACCGTCCTGACGGTTTATAGCCCCCACGGCAAGGATCTCCTCCAGTACTACGAAGCCCAGTTCGAGAAGGCCCATCCGGACGTCGACGTCCAGTGGGTCGACATGGGCTCGCAGGAGGTACTCGACCGGCTGCGCGCCGAGAAGGCCAATCCGCAGGCGGACGTGTGGTTCGGGGCAACAGAGGAGATCTTCGAGCGCGGCGCGAGTGAGGGGCTGCTCGATCCGTACACGCCGTCATGGGCGTCGCACGTCCCCGCCGCCGCGCGCGACGCGAAGAACCTCTGGTACGGCACGTACCTCACCCCCGAGGTCATCGCGTACAACTCGCACGCGGTGAGCGCAGCGGATGCGCCGAAGGACTGGGACGACGTCATCGACCCGAAGTGGAAGGGGAAGGTCCTCATCCGCGACCCGATCGCCAGCGGCTCGATGCGCGCCATCTTCGGTGGCATCCTTGGCCGGTCCATCGCGCAGACGGGAAACACCGCGGCCGGCTGGGAGTGGCTGCGCAAGCTGGACGCGAACACCAAGGAGTACGTCCTCAACCCGGCGCTGCTCTACCAGAAGCTCGGGCGCGAGGAAGGAGTGATCACGCTCTACGACATGCCGGACATCGCCACCTTGCAGCAGCGCACCAAGGTGCCGGTGGCATACGTGTTCCCGAAGAGCGGCACGCCGCTCATCGTGGACGCGATCGCCATCGTGCATGGCGCGAAGCATCCGGCGTCGGCGAAGCAGTTCTACGAGTTCGTCACCACCGTGCCGGCGCTCAGCCAGGCCGCCCGACAGTTCGTGCGTATCCCGGTGCGCGACGACATTCCCGCCGACTCGCTCCCGCCGGAGGTGCAGCGAGCGCGCAGCGAAGTGAAGCCGATGCCCGGTGACGCGAAGCTGGTGCGCGACAGCATCGACACGTGGATGAAGTTCTGGGACGCGAACATCCGGAACAGCCGCCGCGGCAAGTGACGCCACCGGCCGGCCGCGACGAACGCGGAGGCGCGCCGGGCGCGCTCGTGCTCGAGCACGTGACGCGGCGCTACGCCGGCAACGCCGACGCGGCGGTGGACGACCTCTCGCTCACCGTCGCGCCGGGAGAGCTGCTCGCGCTCGTCGGCGCATCGGGATCGGGGAAGACGACGACGCTCCGCATCGTCGCCGGCTACGAGGTGCCGGACTCGGGGCGCGTGCTGCTCACCGAGCCCGACGGCGCGACGCGAGACCTCACGCGCGAACCGCCGCAGCGGCGCGGTTTCGGGATGGTGTTCCAGCACTACGCGCTCTTCCCGCACATGCGCGTGGACGAGAACGTCGCCTTCGGGCTGGAGGCGCGCGGCGTCAGGAAGGCAGAACGGCTGGCCCGCGCGCGCGAAGTGCTCGACGGCGTCGGGCTGGGCGGCAAGGCGCAGCGCGCCGTGCAGGCACTCTCCGGCGGCGAGCAGCAGCGCGTGGCGCTGGCGCGCGCCCTCGTGATCGAGCCGCGCGTCCTGCTGCTCGACGAGCCACTCTCCAACCTGGACCCGACGCTGCGGCAGAGCACGCGGGAGGAGCTGCGCGCCACGCTGCGCCGCTCGGGCGTGACGGCGCTGTTCGTGACCCACGACCAGGAAGACGCCTTTGCCGTCGCCGACAGGGTGGCGATGCTGGAGAAGGGCCGGCTGCTGCAGGTGGGGCCGGCGGAGGCCCTGTACGACACGCCGGCCACGCGCGCCGTGGCGGAGTTCGTCGGACGCGCCGCCGTCGTGCCGGCCGAGCGGGCGGAGGACCGCGTCTGGATCACCATCGGCGGCGTGGCGCTGAATGCGCCGGCGCGCCACGCCGATGCGTCCGGGGAGAAGCAGGTGCTGGCCGTGCTGCGCCCCGAGTCGCTCGCGCTCGTGACGGACGAGAACACCCCCGCATGGCGCGGCGAGGTGGTGACGCGCCGCTTTGCCGGCGGGCACGTGGTGTATCGCCTCCGCCTCGCCAACGGCACGGAGGCGGAGGTCATCGGCGACGGCACCGGCGCGCGCGAGGGAGAGCGCGCCGCGGTCTGCCTCGCGGGCATCCCGGTCGCTACGGTGCCGGTGTGAGCACCTCGCGCCGCTCCACGGTGGGCATCGGCGTCGCGATCACGTCGCTCGTGCTGCTCGCCCTGCTCGGCTGGAGCGTCGTCTACCCGAACGTGTCGGTGATCGTCGGCAGCTTCGAGCGCGGGCTCGACGACTGGCGCGCCTTTGCCGCGAGCCCCGCCGACATGGACGCGCTGCGAGGCACCATCATCGTCAGCGTCGGCTCGGTGGTGGCGGCGCTCATCGTCGGCGTCCCGCTGGCGTTCCTGCTCACGCGCACGGAGTTCCGCGGCCGGCGGCTGCTGAGCGGCGTCGCCACGCTGCCGGCGGCGCTGCCGCCACTCGTCGGCGTGCTGGCGTTCCTCTTCCTCTACGGCGAGAGCGGCGTCGTGACGCGCCTCGTGCAGAAGGCGCTCGCGCTCAAGGACCCGCCGTGGACGCTGAGCGGGCTCCCCGCGGTGATCTTCGTCCATGCGTACACGATGTACGTGTATGTCTTCCTCTTCGTGAGCGCGGGGCTGGAGCGCTACGACACCACGCTCGACGAGGCCGCGGCAGGGCTCGGCGCGTCGCGCGCGCTGCTGCTCCGGCGCGTCACGCTGCCCCTCCTCACGCCGAGCATCGCCGGTGCGATGCTCCTCGTCTTCATGAGCGCGCTCGGCTCCTTCTCCGCGCCGTACGTGTTCGGCGGCGGGGCGCGCGTGCTGTCGACCCAGATCCTCGTCTCCAAGCTGAACGGCGCGATGGGACTCGCGTATGTGGAGACGACCGTGCTCGCCGTGACGGCGGTGCTCGCGCTGTTCCTGCTGCGGCGCATGGAGGGACGTCGCGCCTACGCGATGGCGGGGAAGGGGCGCGCCACGCGCACCGTGCTGCGCGGCACGCTTTCGCGCACGCTGCTGCCGGTGGTGGCGACCGCGATCGTCATCCTGCTCATCCTGCCGCACGCGATGGTGGTGCTCGTGAGCTTCGCGCGCGACGGCGCGTGGACGACGCAGATGCTCCCGCCCGAGTATACGCTCGACAACTTCCGCCACCTCGCGCAGGACCGCGACCTCTGGCAGCCGATCAGCAACAGCGTGACGATGGCGCTCATCGCCACGGTCGCGGACGCCATCGTCTGCTTCGCCATCGCCTACGTGGTGGTGCTGACGCGCGCCCCGGGCAAGCGGCTGCTGGCGCTGCTGTCGCAGCTCCCGTGGGCCATCCCGGCCACCGCGATCGCGCTCGGGCTCGCGGCGACGTTCGACCGTAACGCGCCCCTGCAGCTGCGCGTGCTGCTCGTCGGGACGTTCTGGATCCTCCCCATCGCGTACTTCATCCGCAACATCCCCATCGTCACGAGCGCGGTGGAAGGCTCGCTGCGCCAGATGGATCCCACGCTCGAGGACGCCGCGCGCGGACTCGGCGCGTCGCGCTGGCTCGCGCTACGGCGCGTGATCCTCCCCGCCGCGCGGCCCGGCCTCGTGGCGGGCACGATGCTCGCCGCCGTGGCGGCGGTGGGCGAGTTCGTAGCGAGCGTGGTGCTGTACACGCACAGCAACCGCCCCATCTCGGTGGAGATCCTCGCGCAGCTGCGCTCGCTCTCCTTCGGAACCGCCGCGGCGTACAGCGTCTTGCTCATATTGCTCGTGTTGATCATCGTCGTCGGCGCGAGGTGGCTGGAAGGGAGGGTCGCGGATGGTGAACGAGTGATCCAGGCGGCGTAGGGTTTCGTCCGCGGTTCGAAAAAGCGTGGGGAACGGAAAAGGCCGGAAACTTCTGAAACTGCCGGATTCCTTCGGTGTTCGGGACGCCTCCATTCACCCTGGAGCTTTCCGAGACAGTTCCAATCATTTCAGATGCTTTGGTTCGAGGGGCCAGCCCTGGCGAGCCGCGCGTTGATCTCGAGAGGGACAGATCCGGGTTTTCAGATCCCTCCGGCCTTTTCCGCTCATACCGCTTTCCTGATCACTGAAGGAGGAGCATGGCCGAGCGAAAGCGGGTGGTGATCATCGGGGGTGGGTTCGGCGGGCTGTACGCGGCGCGGGCGCTGAAGCGGGCGAACGTTGATCTCGTGGTGCTGGACCGCACCAACCACCACCTCTTCCAGCCACTGCTCTACCAGGTGGCCACGGCTACGCTCGCGCCCACGGACATCACGGCGCCCATCCGATGGCTGCTCCGCGATCATCCCAACACCACCGTGCTCCTCGCCGAGGCGCAGCGCGTGGATCCGGAGCGCCGCGTCGTCGAGATCGATGCCGAGCCGTACGAGATCGAGTACGACTGGCTCATCGTCGCCGCCGGCGCGCGGCACGCGTACTTCGGGCATCCGGAATGGGAGGACGTCGCGCCGGGCCTGAAGAGCATCGGCGACGCCATCGAGCTGCGTCAGCGCATCCTCATCGCCTTCGAGCGCGCGGAGGAGGCGATGACCGACGCCGAGCGCGACGCGTGGCTCACCTTCGTCATCGTCGGCGCGGGGCCGACGGGCACCGAGCTCGCCGGCATGATCCCCACCATCGCGCAGCATTCGCTCCCGCGTGACTACCGGCGCATCGCGCACGCAAAGGCGCGCGTCCTCCTGCTGGAAGGGGGACGGCGCGTCCTCCCCAGCTATCCCGACGACCTGTCCGACCATGCGCGGCTCGACCTCGAGAACCTTGGCGTGGAGGTCCGCACCGGCGCGCTGGTGACGAACATCGAGGCCGGCGCGGTGCACGTCGGCGACGAGGTGATCCACACGAACACCGTGATCTGGGCGGCGGGCAACGCCGCGTCGCCCCTCGGCCGCTCGCTCGGCGCGGAAGTGGATCGAGTGGGACGCGTGCTCGTGGCACCCGACCTCAGCGTGCCCTCGCACCCGGAGATCTTCGCCATCGGCGACCTCGCGGCGGTGACGTCCAGGGGGAAGCCCGTGCCCGGCGTGGCGCCCGCGGCGATGCAGATGGGACGTCACACGGCGAAGAACATCATGCGCGACCTGCAGCAGCGGCCGCGCGAGCCGTTCGTCTATCGCAACAAGGGCGACCTCGCGACGATCGGGCGCCATCGCGCCGTGGCCGACTTCGGGCGGCTGAAGCTCACCGGCTTCGTCGCGTGGCTCTTCTGGCTGTTCGTGCACATACTGTATCTGGCCGGCTTCCGGAACCGGCTGAGCGTGTTGATCGAGTGGGGGTACAGCTACTTCACCTACGAGCGCGGGGCGCGGCTCATCACCCTGCCACGCGAGGACCGGCGGCTCGGCGTGGAGGGCTCGCGCTGAGGAGCGCCGCGACGCAGGATTGATCGTCCATTGTCGTCTCCCGAAGTGAGGACGTCGTAGATGCATCGGTCCGTCTGGCGAAAGCTCCTGGTAGTGCTGTTCACCCTCCTGGCGCTCGACGGCTATGCCGAGGCGACGCGGCATTTCATGACTCCGCAGGACGTGCCGACGGAGCTGTTCTGGCTGCAGCTCGGTGCGGGCACGCTCGCGCTGGCGTCGGCGGTGGGGCTCTGGCGTGGCGCGTGGTGGGGAGCGGTCGTGATCCTCGCGTGGGGAGTGGAGGTGGCGGCGATGCTCGTGCTGCTCACTCCCATCCTCGCGCTCGACGCACAGGCCAGCGCCGGGCTGTGGCCAGGCGCCGCGGTCATGCTGGTGATCGCCGGATTGTGCGCGTGGTACGCTGCGCGGAGCCGCGCCGGCGCGACACCGGGTCGTCACCGTTCGCAATCTCTTTCGAAGTAGTTCGCAGCCCGCCGTGACAAGCCGGCACGGGCCGGCGGAGGTACCATCATGAGCAAGCGGCTCCAGACGTACGAGACGGAAGGGATCACCGTCACCTTCGATCCCGACATCTGCATTCACTCCGGCGTGTGCGTGCGCGGGTTGCCCGCGGTGTTCGACGTGCACCGGCGCGACTGGGTGCGCCCCTACGCGGCGACGCCCGACGAAGTGGCGGCACAGGTTGCGCGCTGCCCGTCGGGGGCGCTGCAGTTCACGCGACCAAGGGCCGACTGACCGGGCTGGCTCACCTCAACCGCGAGGGTTCCATGGCGGCGAAGCGACAGGTTGCCAGGCGACAGGTTGCCAAGCGACGGACGGCGAAGCGTGCCGCCAAGCGTCGAGTCGCGAAACCGCGGGCCGAGCGGAAGCATGCGGTGCGCGGGATGATGCGGGTGCACGAGTTCACCAAGGCCGGCACGTCGCTCAACCTCGAGATCAGCGCGGCGGGCGAGAAGATCGGCGAGCTCGAGATCGGCCGTGGTGGACTGTACTGGTGGGGCGGCCACCGGCAGAAGCGGAAGCGACTGTCGTGGACGCGGTTCGCCGAGCTGATGGACTCGCTGGCGTACGGGAAGTAGGCTGGATCCCGACGGAAGTTCACCGAGGCACGGTCCAGCTCCGATTTCCGATGCCCATTCCCGAGAAGTACGTTCGCGATCGCGTCGAGCAGCACCGTGTGGCCGAGCGCCAGGCGCGGCGCGATACGGTGCGCGCGTGGCTTCGCGCCAGTGGCGAGGTGGCGCTGTGGACCTGCCTCGGCCTGTTCCTCATCGGCCTCGCCTTCCATACCTTCGACGTCCAGCTCGGCCTCGTCTGGTGGTGGCTGGGATTCATCGTGTGGGTCGGCGGCGTCACGCTTGCGGTGCTCTCGGCGTATCGCCGCGGGCAGAATCGCGGCGACTGGTAGCATCCGCACGGTCCCGCCGTCATGATGCGATCGATGACTTCCGAAGCTCTGCCTGACACCACGCCGCGCGTCGTCGCGCTCTACCTCAAGCGCGCGCATCGCGGGCCGATGGATCCGGTGCGCGAAGCCACCGCGGTCGTGGGGCAGGGGCTGGAGGGGAGCGTCGGCCGCAGCCGCCGGCGCCAGGTCACGCTGCTGGAGCTGGAGAACTGGCAGCGGAGCACGGCACAGGTCGGGAGCGATGCGGATCCGTCGCGCCGGCGCGCGAACGTCGTCGTGAGCGGCATCGCGCTCGCCCGCACGCGCGGCCGCGTGCTGCGCATCGGCGACGTGCGTCTCGCCGTGGGTGGCGAGCTCACGCCGTGCGAGCGGATGGACGAGGTGCAGCCCGGCCTCCAGGCCGCACTGCGTCCCGACTGGCGCGCCGGTGTCTTTGCCCAGGTGCTGACGGGCGGCGTGATCCGCGCCGGCGATGCGATCGAGTGGGAAGATTCGGTCACGCTGGCCGCTTCCTGAAGGCGTGACCCGTCCCCCCCCGCGCCAGTCATTCCACGATGCACTCCGCCACCCTCGACCTCGCGCCCGGCCTCCCCGCCGCGGAGCGGCAGCGACTCGACTCGCTGCTCGAGGCGGTGCCCCTGGCCGTCGCCCTGTTCGACA
>DASTGQ010000205.1:0-11038 GCA_035718985.1 Gemmatimonadaceae bacterium | reverse complement strand
AATATACACCGAACAGACGCCGAAGTGCAGCGGAGGTCACCCGTGGATCCGGCCGCGCGACCCGCGGGATTGCAGCGTCCCGAGATCGCTCGCCATCGCGTCCCGAGCGCGGCGCACTTCGTCGGCCACGAGCGCCTCGCCGTTCCCTCGCAACACGGACTCCAGCTCGAGCAGTGCGCCGTCGAGAACGCGGGTGAGGACGTGGTCGCCGAGCGACGGCAGGATCCGGCGCACCGCATCCACCGCTCTGTGCCGGGTATCCGCCGGAAGCCGCGGCAGCAGCGTGCTGAAGCTGGAGAGTATTTCAGCGCAGCTCTGGTGCTGCATCGACTCGGACGAGGCCACCGCGAGCGACTCGAGCGCCGCGATCGCGTCGGGCAACAGGGTGTCGAGGTAGACCACCGGCATCGGCGGCTCGGTGGGCGCGTCATGCGTGGCCACCGACCAGCGCGCGAGCAGGTCGCGCAGATTGCGCACGGCGGCCGCGCCAGGTGCCGGGTTGGATTTCGACGACGAGATGGACGTCCAGCCGATCGTGGCGAGCTGGTCGATTCCGAACGCGGCGTCCATCCGGAAGTTGCGCTGCCGCTCCAGCGCCACGGCGCCCCACACGCCGAGCCCTACGTGTTCGGCGTCGGCGCGGTGCTCGGCGCGAACCTCGGCGATCACGTCGTCGAACGTGACGTAGCTACCCAGCGACACGAGCAGCAGCACCTCCACGCGGCCGCGTGCAGACGCGAGTCGTTCGGCGATCCGGTCGAGCTTCACCTGGGTGACGTGTCCGTTGGATTCCGCGTGCACGGGAATCGAGAACGGTGGCCGCTCGAAGGTCGGCGCGCGGAGCGTCCGCTGGAGCAGGGGGCGCTGCTGCTCCCGGGCCGCAAGCGTGAGGTCGTGGATCGCCTCCGCGATGCGAATGGGTCGCATCTGGTTGAGCGTGGAGTAGAGCAGCAGCACGACCACGACGAGCGCGAACAGCGTGAGGACGAGGGCGACCGTGGCGCCAAAGACCGGGGTCACCTGCGTGCTGTTGGTGGCCAGGATCAGGAGCGCATAGAGCGAGATGCCGACGAACACCCCGAAGTAGAGCTGGTTGATCTGGCGGTGCAGGTACTGATCGAGCACCTGGGCAGTCATCGCAGCGGCCGATTGCTGCACCGCGAGCAGCAGCAGCGAGAAAGTGATCGAGGTGATCGTGATCAGGCCGCCTGCAATCGTGCTGAGCAGCGCCTCGGTCTTGTCCGGGTCGCTGATGAAGTGCGCGCGCAGGAAGGACCGGGCCGGCTCCACCCACGTCGTCGGCTGGCGGTCCAGGGTGTACATGGCCAGCGCGAGCAACAGGAACACCACCACAGTGGCGGTGGGGACGGCGAGAAAATCGACAAAGGACCGGCGAACGTCGGCCCACGTGTCGCGCCATCCACGCACGCGCCGGGCGGTCACGACGCCGCCGACGTCTGTCGCATCGCTCCGCCCGAGGCATTCCTGATCGACTCCGCCTCGATGTAGAGGTGCTTCACTTCCGGCACCGCGCGCTGGATGCTCGCCTCCACCCGGTCCACGGCGCTCGCGATGTCGGCGGTCGTCAGGTCCGGCTTGAACTCCACCTCCAAGGCGACGAGCATGGTATCGGGCCCGAAGTACATCGTGACCGGTCGGCGCACCGCCAGCACGGCGGCGTCCGATTCGGCAGCAGTGCGGATCAGGGCGAGCTGCGGTGGTCGTGCCGCTTCGCCGATCAGGAGCCCCTTGCTCTCGCGCGCGAGCAGCGCAGCTACCGCGGCCATCACGATGCCGATGCCCAGCGATGCCGACCCGTCGAGGTATGGATTGCCATACCGGTGGCCGAAGAAGATGCCGAGGAACGCCATCAGCAGCCCGACCATGTCGGCAAGATCCTCGAGCACGAGCGTGAACAGGGTCGGGTCCTTGCTGCGGCGGAAGGTGTTCCAGTAGCCGTGCCCTTTCGCACGCCGGCGGAAGGGACGAAAGGCGGCACTGAACGACAGCAGCGTGAACACGGCGGACGCACCCAGCACGACGTAGCTCCACGTCGGATCCGAGATCGGCTCCGGGTGCAGGATGTGCTGGACGCCCTCGTAGAACGACATCCCGCCGCCGAGGGCGAAGAACAGCACCGCCACGATGAGCGACCAGAAGTAGAGCTCCTTGCCGTGCCCCAGCGGATGGGTGTCGTCCGCCGGCCGACTCGCCCGCTGCTGGCCGAGCAGGAGCAGCAGGCCATCCGCGGAATCCACCAGCGAATGCACTCCCTCGGCGACCATGGCCGAGCTGCCGCTGAATGCGGCGGCAGCGAACTTCGTGATGGCGATGAGCAGGGTGGCGGCAATGCCGACGAAGATCGCCTTGCGGGATTCGCTTGCCACGCGTTAGTCGATCAGACCGACGCGCGCACGGTCGCCAGCCGATCGGCCGCGCGCTTCAGCGTCTCGTACTTCTTGCAGAAGGCGAAGCGTACGAGCTTCCGGCCCATCTCCCGGTTGGAATAGAAGCTCGAGCCCGGCACCGTCGCCACGCCCACCTCCTGGCACATCCACTTCGCGAAGCGGACGTCGTCCATGTCACTCAGCCCCGAGAAGTCGGCCAGCACGTAATAGGCGCCCTCGGGCTGCGTGTAGGTGAAGCCCGCCTCGGTGAGCGCGTCGCACAACACCGTGCGGCGCGAGCGGTAGTCGAGCGCGAGGTGGTTGTAGTAGTCGGCGTCGAAGTGCATCCCCACCGCGCCCGCTGCCTGGAGCGGCGCCGGCGCGCCCACGGTGAGGAAGTCGTGCACCTTTCGGATCGCCGCCGTCTGGGCCTCGGGCGCGATCACGTAGCCCAGCCGCCAGCCCGTGCAGCTGAACGTCTTGGAGAGGCCCGAGATGGTGATGGTGCGATCGCGCATGCCGGGCCACGTCGCCATCACATGGTGCTCACCGGCGTAACGGATGTGTTCGTAGATCTCATCGGTGATCACCCAGACGTCGTGCCTCGCGCACAGCTCGGCGATCATTGTCATCTCGGCGCGGGTGAACACGCGGCCGGTGGGATTGTGCGGGGTGTTGAGGACGATCCCCTTGGTGCGCTTGGTGAACGCTTTCCTCAGGCGGTCGGGATCGATCGTCCAGTGCGGTCGCTCGAGCGGGACGAACGTCGGGTTCGCGCCAGCCAGAATTGCATCGGGGCCGTAATTCTCATAGAAAGGCTCGAGGATGATCACCTCGTCGCCGGGATCCATCAGCGCCATGAATACGGCGGCCATCGCTTCGGTGGCGCCGCAGGTCACCGTCACCTCGCGGTCGTGGTCCACCTCCATCCCGTAGAATCGTCGGTACTTCTCGGCGATGGCGATGCGCAGCGCCGAGCTGCCCCACGTGACGGCGTACTGGTTCACGTTGCCGTGGATCGCCGCGCAGGCGGCCTCCTTCATCGGCTCCGGCATCGGGAAGTCGGGAAACCCCTGCGCCAGGTTCACCGCTTCGTGCTGGTTGGCGATGCGGGTCATCTCGCGGATGACCGATTCGGTGAACGAGTGGGTGCGGCGGGCTGCGAGCATGCGTCCGGGCGAAGAGGGTCCGTAGGGGCCTGATGCAAGTTGCGGCGCCGACCGGCACGGTGCCAGTCGGCGTCGCGGGCTCGACAGGGCCCTTATCTCCCCCCGATCCGGCTGAGCGCTGCCCTGATCAATTCCGGCGCGCTCATCCCCTTCGCGCCGCCATCGAGCGCGCTCCGCACCGCCTTCTCGGCATCTGCGGTCGAGTAGCCGAGCGACACCAGCGCGCGAATCGCGTCCTCGGTACCCGGTGCGCCACTGCGGCCCACCCCCGACTCGACGCCCGAGGTCTGGAGCTGATCGAGCTTGTCCGCCAGGTCGAGCACCAGCTGCTCCGCCTTCTTCCGCCCCACCCGCGGCACCGACTGCAGTGTCGCGATGTCCTTCTCGCGGATGGCGCGCACCAGGCGGTCCGCGGTGAGGCTGGAGAGCAGTCCCAGCGCGAGCGACGGACCCACGCCCTTGGCCCCCAGCACTTTCTGGAATACCCGGCGCTCGTACGCCGACGTGAAGCCGAACAGCTGCCAGCCGTCCTCCTTCACCACGAGGTACGTATGCAGCGCGCACGCCTCACCTACCTTGGGCAGCGCCTCGTATGCATTCAGCGGCACGGCCAGCTCGTACGCCACACCGCCTTGCGTCATGATCTCCACGCGATCCAGCTCCTTCACGAGGAGCGTGCCTGCAACCTGCACGATCATGGGCGACGAGTGGCAGAGGGTGGAACGAGCAGCGTGCTCGCGGCGGGACGGGACGGCTCTCGCACGCGGCCGCTGCCAGCGATGCGCGGCAGGTTCGCCCCCATCAGGCAGGCGAGCGCCGCAGCCACACCATCGGCGGCGTCGGACGGCGACGGCACGCTCTTGAGGCGCAGCAGGCGGGTGAGCATGAACTGCACCTGCTCCTTGGTGGCACCGCCCGTGCCGACGACGGCCTTCTTGATCTCGGCCGGCGCGAACTCGTTCACTACCAGGCCGCTCTGTTCCGCGGCCAGCAGGATCACGCCGCGGGCGTGGCCGAGCACCACCGTGGTGCGCACGTTCCGCGAGTAGAAGACGTCTTCCACCGAGAGCGCGTCGGGACGGTGCTTCTCGATCAATTCCCGTACACCCTCATAGATCTCGCGAAGCCGCGCCGGCAGCGGGTCGCGTGCGCGCGTGCGGATCACCCCGCATTCCACGAGCGACGGGAGGGCGGCTCCGCCGCCGCGAACCACGCCGTAGCCCGTGTTGGCCGTCCCCGGGTCAATGCCGAGTACGAGCACGCCGCGTCGCCTCGCGCGCCGCGGCTAGAGCGTCGCCAGGTCGGCGTCGTCGATGTCGAAGTTCGCCCAGACCTTCTGGACGTCGTCGAGATCCTCGATCGACTCGATCAGCTTGAGCAGCGACTCCACATCGGCGCCGGAGACCGTGACGGTGGTCTTCGGCACCATCGCCAGCTCGGCCTCGGAAGCGACGATTCCTTTCTCCTCGAGCGCCTGCTTCACGGCGTGGAAGCTCGCCGGATCCGTCGTGACGACGTATGTCTCCTCGTCCTCACGCCGGAAGTCCTCCGCGCCCGCTTCCAGCGCCGCTTCGAGCATCGCGTCTTCATCGGCGTGCTCCGCGACGGGAATGGAGAGGAGGCCCTTCTTCTCGAACAGGAACGACACCGAGTTCGGTGTGCCGAGGTTGCCGCCGCCGCGCGACATCTTGTGTCGCACGTCGGCCACCGTTCGCGTCGGGTTGTCCGTCACCGCGTCGATGATGAGCGCCACACCGCCAGGCGCGTACCCCTCGTACGTCACTTCCTGGTAGTCCACGCCTTCCAGCTCGCCCGTGCCCTTCTTGATGGCGCGGTCGATGTTGTCCTTCGGCATGGACTTGGCCTTGGCCGCGTCGATCGCGACGCGCAGGCGCGCATTTCCCGCCGGATCACCGCCGCCCATCTTGGCGGCCATGGTGATCTCACGGATGAGCTTCGTGAACAGCGCCCCACGCTTCGCGTCGGTCGCCGCCTTGTAGTGCTTGATCTGCTTCCATTTACTGTGGCCAGCCATGCTGCACTCGTCGCTGGTGAGGTGGGGGGCGCGGGAAGAAATATAAGGACAAGACCGAGTACTTCGTACCGGGTACTGAAGTACCGAGACCCGGAACCTGGCCCCGGTAATGTGCCGACGTCCCCTCTCGGCGCTCAGCTCCGAACGGCCCCGCAGTCCTGCGGCCTGGATGTCGGTCTCGCCACGAAGTACTTCAGTGCGGGATGCTCGCCGTTGCCGTTACCCCTCAACCATGTCTTCGAATCGCATCCACTGCTCGTAGAAGAACAGGTCCACGTACCCGTTCCCCCCGTTCCGGTTCTTCCGCACGAGCAGCTCGGTGGCCCCGGCGATGTCGCGTGCGCTGTCGTACATCCCTTCGCGGAAGAGCGCGAGCACCACGTCCGCGCGCTCCTTCACCGCGCCGGCGGCGCCGAAGTCGTCCATCATCGGCCGCCGGTCCTCTCGCGCCGCGAGCCGGGGAAGGGGTGCCGTGAGCAGTACCACGGTCTTCGTGTCCAGCGCGAGCTGCTTGAGCGCCCGCACGGCCGCGGCAGCCTCCTCTTCGCCGTCGCGAGCGCCCGGCAGCAGCGCCTCGAGCCCATCCACGACGACGAGCTGGATGCCACCCACCGCCCGCACTTCCTCGGCGATGGACGCCACGCCGCCGATCGGGATGCGCTCGATCACGGGCAATTCGTCGCGTAGTCGCACTGCGGCGGCGCCCACGCTCGCGCGCGTCGCCTCGTCCATCGTGCCGCGACGCAGGTCGTCGATCCGCGCGCGGCCCTCCACGGCAAGTGCGCGCTCCAGCACCCGCTCCACGCTCATCTCGCCGGAATAGAAGTGCGTCAGCCGCTCCTGCCGCGAGACGCGGAGCGCCATCGCCAGCGCCAGTGCGCTCTTGCCGCACCCGACGTCGCCGCCAAGCACGACGAGGTCCCCGCGCCGCAGGCCTCCGCCGAGCAGCTTGTCCAGGCTCGGGAATCCCGATGGCACCGTGTCCGGTGAGCGCGCGCCGTCGGCCACCGCATCGAGGCGCGCGAGCAGGAGGGAGAGCGGAGAGATGTCGGTGCCACGCGCCATGGTCGAACTTACGGCTCGCTCGCGCGTGCGGGCAAGGCGCCAGCGAAGGGCTCGGTCAGTCTTTCGATCAGCGCATCCAGCTCCGTCCGTGATGCCGCGTCGAGATAGGTCGCGCAGGCGTCGCGCATCGCCGTCACATCGTGCGCCACCGTCCGCGCGTTCCGGCTGCCCGAGCTCTCGATGCACTTCGCGATCGGCGTCCGCACCGCGGGCGGCAGCGTAAGCGCACCGAGCCAGCTCCTCGCCGATGTGGCGCGCGCCTGGCAACCTTCGCTGGTCAGCTCGGTGTCGGGTCTGCCGCATTCCGCCGCCAGCCGCGCCGCCATGAAGCAGCCCAGTGCCACCTCACGTGTCCCGCCGATCGGGGCACGGCCCGCCAGCGTCGCCAGGTGGCGGAAGGGGAATGTCGGCGTGACGAGGGCGTAGGGAAGGAAGGGTTGCGGCACACGCCAAATGTGATCGCCATGCCTTCGTGCGGCCAGCCTCGGCCTCCTTGTCGCGTTGCTCCGCCGATGGGCGGGGGGCTACGTTTGAACGATGCCGCACCAGGCCAAGGCCGTACTTTGGGTGGACGACGAGGCGGAGCTCCTCGAGCCGCACCGCATCTTCTTGCGTGACAAGGGGTTCGAGGTTCAGACCGCTACCAACGCCGACGATGCGGCGGAGCTCGTGCGTCGCCGACCGTTCGACCTCGTCCTCCTCGACGAGCAGATGCCTGGTACCCGTGGCCTCGAGGCACTGAAGGAGCTGCGCGACATCGACTCCGCGCTCCAGATCGTCATGGTGACCAAGAGCGAGGAGGACGGCACGCTCACCGAGGCGCTGGGGAAGGACATCGCCGGGTACCTCGTGAAGCCGGTCACCCCGCGACAGGTGTACGCCCTCGTCGCCCGCATGCTCGAGGGGCCTCGTATCCGGCAGCAGGCGATCTCCCGCGCGTTCGTCGACCGCTTCCGCGCCATGCAGTTCGAGTCGCTCCGCGACCTCGACTGGCGCGGCTGGATCGACCGCTACCTCGAGCTCGTGCAGTGGGACCTCGACCTCACGGCTGCGAACGAGATGGGGCTCCACGACTCGCTGCGCGGGCTCTTTCCCGACGCCCGGCGCGAGTTCGCCCTGTACATGTCGCGCGCGTATCCGGAGTGGCTGGCCCACCTCGACTCCGACCGGCCGCCCCTGTCCATCGACATCGTCGGCGAGTTCCTCATGCCGGTGGTGCGGCAGGACGGCAACGCGCTCTTCATCGTCATCGACTGCCTGCGGCTGGATCAATGGAAGATCATCGAGCCGGTGATCGCGCCGCTGTTCGACATCGAGACCACGCACTACTTCGGCATCCTGCCCACCGCCACGCCGTACGCGCGCAACGCCCTCTTCAGCGGGCTCTTTCCCAACGAGATCGCGGCGCGCTTCCCCGACTGGTGGGGCGAGCGCGAGGACGAGACGCTGAACGCGCACGAGCGCGACCTGCTCGTTGCGCATCTCCAGGAGCTGGGGCACCCCGTGCCCGTGAAGTACGACAAGATCTCCTCGTCGCACGAGGCGGACGAGATCGAGCGCCGGCTCGCCAACGCCGTTGCGCCCGAAGGGATCAGCGCGTTCGTCTTCAATTTCGTGGACCTCCTCACGCACGGCCGCTCCGAATCCGCCATACTCTACGAGGTGGCGCGCGACGAGATTGCCCTTCGCCAGCTCACGCTCCAGTGGTTCCGACGGTCGGCACTCTTCAGCGTCCTCCAGGAAGCGGCGCGGAAGAAGGTGAAGGTGCTCGTCACGAGCGATCACGGCTCCATCCACTGCCACACGCCCGCCACCGTGTTCGCGCGTCGCGACGCGACCCAGAACCTGCGCTACAAGTTCGGCGAGGACCTTCGCGCCGAGAATCCGGACTACGCCTGGCTCGTGAAGAACGAGGACGACCTCAAGCTGCCGCGCCGCGGGCTGGGCGCCAACACCCTCCTCGCCACCGGCGACAGCTTCTTCGTCTATCCCACCAAGCTTCGCGAGTACCAGAGTCGATACCGCGGCTCGTTCCTGCACGGCGGCGTGACTCCCGAGGAGTGCATCCTGCCCGTGTCCCTGCTCATCCCCAAGCGCTAACGCATGTATCGCCGACTGCTGGGATATCTGCGGCCGCACGGCTGGCGCATGGTGGGCACGATCGCCTGCAACGTCATCGCCGCGGCGCTCGACGTCTTCTCCTTCACGCTGCTCGTTCCCTTCCTGAACGCGCTCTTCGGCGCGCCGTCGTTCATCCCGCGTACCTCGAGCTGGATCTCCGGCCTCCAGGACGCGCTGGTCGGCACGTTCCTCAATCCCGCCGACCGCCTCGGCTCCGTGCAGACGATGATGGTAGCCATCATGGCCATCGTCCTCGTCAAGAACGTGTTCGTCTGGCTCGGCGGCCAGTTTGGCGCCGCGCTGCAGGAGAACGTCACCCGCGACCTGCGCGACAGCGTCTTCCGCCACCTCCAGCGCCTCCCGCTCGGCTACTTCCAGCGCACCAAGACGGGCCAGATCATCTCGCGCGTCCTGTCCGACACGGAGCAGACCAAGGCGCTCATCACCGAGCTGGTGACGAAGACGCTGCAGAACGTGGCGCAGATCATCGGCACCATCATCATCCTGCTCAACTACTCCGCCCGGCTCACCTTCGTCGCGCTCGTCATCGCGCCGCTGCTCACCCTTTCGCTGCAGCCGGTGCTGCGTAAGCTGCGGAAGGGACACCGTCGCCTGCGGGGCGACTACGGTGAGATCACCAGCGTGCTCCAGGAAGTCGTGAGCGGCGTCCGGCTCGTGAAGTCCTTCCGGGGCGAGCCGTACGAGGATCGCCGGTTCATGGACGCCAGCGGCCGATACTCGTCGGGGATGGTGCGCATCACGCGTCTTGCCGTGCTCTCGCAGCCGATGACGGAGCTCATCGGCACCGCGGTGGCCATGCTGATCCTCTGGATCGGCGCGCGTGAGGTCATCGCGGGCGGCGGCATGGACAGCGCCACGCTCATCACCTTCATGATCATGGTCATGCGGCTGCTGCCGCCCCTCAAGCAGCTGTCGCAGGCGCCCACCACCGCGCAGCAATCATTCGCGTCGGCCGAGCGTCTGTTCGAGGTGCTCGACCTGCCCACCGAGCCGCAGCTCGATGAACCCACCGCAGACCTCCCGCATCGCGGCTCGCGCGCGGTCAGCGAGCTCCGGGACTCCCTCGTGTTCGACCGCGTGTCCTTCGCCTACGACGCCGACCCCGTGCTCCGCGACGTGAGCTTCACGGCGCGGCGAGGCGAGGTCATCGCGCTCGTCGGGGCCAGCGGGGCAGGAAAGAGCACGCTCGTCGATCTCATCCCGCGCTTCTACGAGCCCACTTCCGGCGTGATCCGGCTCGACGGCGTGGACACGCGCGAGATCGCCCTCCCGTCGCTGCGTGGGCTCACCGGCATCGTGAGCCAGGACACCGTGCTGTTCAACGACACCGTGCGCAACAACATCGCCTACGGCGCCGCCGGCCGCTTCACGGACGCTCAGGTGCAGGCCGCGGCCCGGGCGGCGAACGCGCACGAATTCATCAGCCACCTGCCGGACGGGTACGATACCATCCTCGGCGAGCGCGGTACGCGTCTGTCGGGTGGTCAGCGCCAGCGCATCGCCATCGCCCGCGCGCTGCTCACCGATCCTCCCATTCTCATCCTCGACGAAGCCACCTCCGCGCTCGACACCGAGTCGGAACGGCTCGTGCAACAGGCCATTGACCGACTTCTCGCCGGCCGTACCGTCTTCGTCATCGCGCACCGTCTGTCCACCGTGACCCACGCCGACCAGATTCTCGTCCTCGATCACGGCGAGATCGTGGAGCGCGGCACGCATGACCAGCTGCTACGCCTGCGTGGCAGCTACCATCGCCTGCACGCCGCACAGTTGCGCCGCGACAGCGGTGAGCCAGCTGCGGCCGGCGAGCCAGCCACGGCGCGCTGATGCGATCCCTCTTCTATTACACCGGTCGGGACTGGACCGGCGAAGCCCGCGCTTTCGCCGTCGCCGCGCGCGGTCTCGCCGCACGGGGTGAGCCAGTCACGATCGTCTGTCGTCCTGATGGCGATGCCGAGATGGGCTTCACGAACGAGGAGCTCGACGTCATCACGCTGCCGGTGAGCGACGCCGTGAGCCGCGACGCGTGGCGCCTGCGCGCCGTGCTCAAGGAACGATTCATCGAGGTGGTGTTCCTGCACACCGAGCGCGAGCAACTCGTTGCCAGCTCGGCGATGCGTCTGGCCGGGCGTGGCGCGATCGTGCGCCGGATACCTACCGGCGGCACCATCACCCAGGGACGCGGAACACGCTTCGCGGCCCGCCTCGCCAGCGCGCGTCTCCTCTTCACCACCGAGGAA
>DASTGQ010000204.1:0-7518 GCA_035718985.1 Gemmatimonadaceae bacterium | reverse complement strand
AGCGCGGAAGTCGCGCTTCACTCGGCCGGCAAAGTAGTTGGTGAGCGGTTCCACCGGCCGGTCGTAGCGCTCGCCGCTCGTGGCGAACACACGCGCGCGCTGCTCGGTGGTCACGGCGTCGAGGATGCCGACGGTCCACGGTCCCGTCTTCCCGGTCACCTTCGCCGCGCTGGCAATGGTGGTTTGCGTCGGCATGTCGGCGTACTCGGTGCCGGTCGGCACGCCGAGCTGCGGCTGGCGACCGATACGACGCGAGTAGAGGAACGTCTGCCCGTTGTAGTCGTTCTGCCGCACCACCTGCCCGAAGCTGAACACGTCGCTCCCCTCGAGGAAGAAGGGCCGCTTCTCGGGGAACGACGTCTCGAACGCCGAGAGGTTCACGACGGCCGGATCCACCTCCACCTGCCCGAAGTCGGGATTGATCGTGGCGCTGAGCGTGAGCCCACCAGGCAGCCCGTACTTCAGGTCCCCGCCCACCTTCGGCCTGTTGTCCACGTGCCGGTAGAACGGATCGGCGCCGTCGCCCGGAGCGCTCGTGACCGTCGAGCTCACGTACGGCGTGACCTCCAGCCGCTCGGGAACGCCGATGCCGGCAAGGCCGGCGAGGTCGCCAAAGCGGGAGACGAAGCCGCCATCGCTCGGCGTCCATGGCGCCCACGTGTCACGCTCGTTGCGGCGCGCGATGTCACGCTGCACCTGGAAGCCCCAGACGCGGTCCACGTCCTTGCTGCCGCCGAAGCGGAGCTGGCTGAGCGGAATACGGTACTCCGCGACCCAGCCGAGCGAGTCGACGCGCGTGCCGACCTCCCAGATGGCGTCCCAGTTGATGTCCTCGCTGCCGTCGTTGAAGGTGTAGACGTCCTTCTGCACGCCGCGCGGCGTGGTGGAGAAGCGGAACGCGGTGCGGCGATCGTGATAGGAGTCGATGATGAGGTGCACCCAGTCCGAGTAGATCCCCGTCGCCGCGGTAGCGTCGCGCCGTGCGAGGCCTGCGGCGATGGAATCCGGATGGGCGTCGTACATGCGGATGCCCACGTACAGTGCGTCGTCGTCGTAGAGGACGCGGATCTCGGTCTGGTCGGGCGCGGTCACGCCAGGCTTGGGATATGACTGCACGAAGCCGCCGCTCGGCTCGGCGCTCGACCACGCGGCTTCGTCCAGCTTGCCGTCGATGGTGATGGCGCCCGTGCGCCGCGCGGCGCGCATGGTGCGCGACACCGCTGGGGCGGCCTTGGTAGCGGACGTCGCCTGCTGGGCGCGGGAAGTGGCAGGCTCGGCGAGCAGCGTGACGAAGAGCGCGAGCGCGGTGGTGAGACGCATCGGGTGCGGCGGCTGGTGGCGGATGACCGGCACGGACGGACCACGGTTGGACACGCGATCCGGCCGAAGGGTTGAATTATCAGCAGGCGACGATGGTGTGCTTGCGGCCGCCGCCCGGACGGACAAGACTGATACGGATCGGATGCTGTCCGGGTGTCACGCCGTCCGGAGGTCGTCATGCGCACGCGAGCCATCGTCGTCCTTGCCGCGATCGTCGTCCTGCTGCCTGAAGCGCTGAGCGCGCAACGTCTCCCCATGCCGGGCCGCCGCCCGCGACCCGGTGCGCCGCGACCGATGCCTCCCGAATCCGGACCGATCGCGCGCGAGCTGTCGTACCACCGGCTCCGGGTTTCCGTGGAGAGCTACCCGCTCGTCAGCTTCGTGCAGTCGTCCGGTCTCGCCAGTGGCGGCACGGCAACGTGGGCCTCGTTCGGCGCCGGCACGCGTGCCGAGTACCGGCTCACGCGCGCGATGTCGGCGACGCTCGATCTCACCTCGAGCTTCCTCGGCGGTCCGGTGGACCTGGAGACGGCGGAGCTGGGGACGCGGTTCGGTCGTGCGCGCACGGAGCGGCGGCTGGAGCCGTTCGCCGACCTTCGCATCGGCTACACGGCGGCCATGAGCCAGGGGCTCAGCTCGTATCTCGACGACCCGATCGGCTATCCCATCCCGCACGGCGCGTACGGGTCGCGCTACAGCAACGGGTGGGGTGGAATCGCCGGCGTGGGAATGGAGTACGGGCTCTCGCGCACCTTCTCGCTCACGACTGAGGTGCTGGGGACGCACAGCCGGATGACCGCGCACGACGTGCTCAGCCCCGTCGCGCAGCCGAGCTACTCCATCACCTCATTGCGCTGGGTGCTCGGGCTGAGGTACAACCCGGTGCGGCTGGTGATGCACTAGCGACTCACGTTCGCTCGTGCATGAGCATCCACGACGTGCCGAACCGGTCGCGCAGCATGGCGAAGCGGGTCGCGAAGAAGGTCTCCTTGATCTCCATGAAGATCTGCCCGCCGTCGGAGAGAAGCGCGTACACGCGCTCGGCCTCTTCACTGCTGTCGAGCGAGAGGGTGACGTAGGCGCTGCGCATCGGCTCGGCATTCGGGATGTCGGCGCCACGGAGAACGGAGCCGCCCAGCTCCAGCTGCGCGTGCAGCACCTTGTCGTTGAATCCCGGGGGTACGCGCGACTCGGGCGACTCGCCGTGATTCATCATCATCACGATGCGGCCGCCGAGGTGCTGTTCGTAGAAGCCAAAGGCGTCGCGGCAGGTGCCGGGGTAGTTGATGTAGATATCGAGCTTCACGGTGCGGTTCGCTGGGGTTCGAGGGTGTCGAAGAAACGTAGCAGGGTGGTCTTCGTGATCATGGACTTGCGCCCGTCGGCACCGCGCTATCCGACCTGCTCGTCGATCGACCGCGTGCGCTCGCTCACGACGTCGCCCGTGTGCTTCGTCGTCACCGTCTCGACGAGCATCACCCAGCACTCCTCCGCCGCGACGGGATTGTGCCGCACCCCACGCGGCACCACGACCATCTCGCCCGGGCCGAGGGTGACCTCGCCATCCTCGAGCTGGATGCGCAGCGTGCCGCGGATGACCATGAAGAGCTCGTCCTCGTGCTCGTGCGCGTGCCACAGGAACTCGCCGTGCAGGCGCGCGATCTTCACGTACTGGTCGTTCAACCGCCCGATCACCTTCGGCGACCAGAGCTCGGTGACGTCGCTGAAGCGCGACTCGATGTTGACGGCAGTGAGCATGGATGTCAGGGCCTCGTCATGTGCGCCGTCCAGCGCGCGGTACGTGCCACGCTGTCGATCTGCCCGGTGAAGCGCCGCAGTCGCGCGAGCGGCGTGGCGACGGAGAGGTCTGGGCCCCCATAGCAGCCGCGGTAATCGACGACGCGTATCGTCGCGCCGGGACGGTAGAGCGCCACCGTGACGGTCGGATGATCGGTCGCCCGCACGGTGCACAGCGTGGAATCCTCGGCGATCACCGGCGGGAGCGTGCCGAGACCGATGCGCTCGGCCTGCTGCACCAGCCACGACAGCTTGTCGGGCGCGATGGAGTCGGCGAAGGTGAGGTTGGAGTCGCGCGGGACGAGCGAGACGAAGGTGACGGCGCCATCGGCGCGGAGCGTGAGGCGATAGGCGGGACAGAACCCGAAGCAGCGTGTGCGCTCGAGCACGAGGCTGTCGGCGCGCGCGGCGGAGGGCGCGCTGGCTGGTGCTGGCGCGGCATGACAGGCCGCGACGAGCGCGAGGCCGCAGAGCGATGCGACAATCCGGGACGAGAGACGCTTGGACACTGACGCTCAGGCGGGACGGTGAGTGATTCCGTCAACCGCACGCGACGTACGTCCGATCTGCAGCAGTCGACGTACGACGAACAGCAGCGCCGCCACGAGCAGCAGCCCGCCGCCAAGGAGCAGCGGCGCCACGCTCACCGGATGCGTGTTGTCCACCACCCAGATGAAGAGGATGGGTGCGCTCGCCGCCGCGCAGAGCACGCTGAGCAGGCCGCACAGGCTCGCGATGGCGCGGATCATGGCAGTGGACAGCATCAGCGTGTCACCGCGATCATTCTCCGCCCCACTGGCCGGAGCTGCTGTCCGAGCATGTCGCATGATCGCTGCCGGAGCACCGACACCAGCGCGCCGATGGTGAGCGTGACGAACAAGCGGCGGGTGCGGAGCATGCTCGTGGAGGGATCGTGGTGGTGGGTGTGCAGCTCACGACGCTGCTGCATGATAACTACCCCACCGCCCGGCGACGCGTCACGCGCGTCGCAATCAGCGCTTCGTGACCTGCACCGTATCCTGCTGCACGTACCGCTTGCCTTCCGCCGAGGTGAACACCACCTCGATCACCTTCTGGCCGGTGTCGGCGTAGACGTGCTTCAGGTGAAAGCCAACGGCCGCCCTGCCCCGCGACGGCCATCCCTGCCTGGCCGAGAGGTGCTTGACGGTCGGTTTCGCGTCAGCGCTCCAGGCGATGGAGTAGGACGTGAGCCGGTCGAGCCCGGAGAATGGCGTCCAGTCCAGCGTGACGTCGAGCGGCTTCCCCTTCCGCACGCTGTCGCGCATCGCGGCGACGAAGACGCCGGGAAGCTGCGGCCGCACTCCCCACCGCTGCCGCGGCAGATAGGGCTGGCACTCTTCGCCCTCGGCGCGCGCGCCCTCGCACATCCGCAGGCGCGGATCGCGATCCGTGGCGCGCCGATGCTCGCTCGTGACGTGGATGTAGCCCGAGGCATCGATCAGGTAGCTGCGCGTCGCCGGGATGTCACGCTTCACCGGCTCGTCGGAGGAGTCCCAGGCCGCTTCCACCGCGAGCGTGAAGCCGCGCGCGCGCCACTTGTCGGGAGCACCGCGCGGCGGCGTGTAGCGCACGAAGTGGTGGTCGTCGTAGCCGGACGACGAGGCGCACGGCAGGCGCTCCACCGCGGCGAGCGAGCGCGGATAGGCGCGGCCCACGCTGTCGCCGCGGGAGCGCTCGATGCAGCGCGCGAGGGCGAGCAGCTGGTCGAGCGGGTGCGCGTCCAGCCACTGCGGTGCGGATGGCTCGGCGGGAAGGGGCCGTGGCTCCGCCTGGAGCTGCACCACGGGTTGACGCTGTGCAGCGGCGGCGACGGTGACGCGCGCGGTGCGGTAACGCGTGGCGATGCCCGCGACAACCAGCGCGATCACCACCACCGCGGCGGCGAAGGCGCGGACCTGGATTCGGCGTTTGGTCGACGTCGTCATGCGAACGTCCACGGGTGGCGGGCAGGCGCCCGGGGCTCACCCTATAGGACGACCGGCCGCGCCAGACGATTCAGCCCTGCTCCGTGATGACCACCGTGCCGGCGACGATGTCGCCGAGCCGCTGGTGACGCTCGCCAAGGATGAAGATGGCGTCGATGGGACCAAGCAGCGCGAGCAGCAGGTTGCGGACGAACGACTGCCCGAACGAGCAGGGCGTGCGCGTCTTCGCGTCGATGACATGGATGCCCAGCATGCGCTTGGCGTACGTCTGCCCGCCGGTGAATCCGTCGGAGAAGAAGTAGTAGAAGAACGCCCAGGCGATGGCGACGAGGAGGAGGATCGTGGCGATGACGCCGCCCGTCGTCGTGTCGTGGAGGCCGACGATCGCGGCGATGAGCACGACGACCATGATCGGGCCGCCGCCAATGAAGCTGTCGATGATCTGGCCGACGAAGCGGGTGAAGCGGGAAGCGTAGGGGAAGTCCATGGTGGTCGTTGTGAGTGGGGTCGTCGTGTGCTGCGAGCCACCGTCCGTGCTACACGTCCAGCGAGATCACCGGCCAGGGGAACGACTCGCTGAACAGGTCGGCGAGCGAGCCGCCGACCTCCGGTGCCAGCCCTTCCATCCGCATCTCCTCCCGCTCCGCGTGCTCGTTGAGCAGCGCGATGCGGTCCTGCTCCGACGCGACGACGATGCAGCACCGCTCGGGTTCCAGCGGCAGGATGTCGGAGCGCAGGCGCCACTCGCGCTCCCAGGTGACGTCGATCGGCGGATCGGCGAGCGGATCGTACTCCACGTGCCGGTAGCGCATGGACTCGGGGAGCTGTTCGTACTCCGCCGCGGACTGGTAGATCACCGGCCGGCCACCGAGTGCGTAGAGGTAGTCCTTGCCCAGGAGGACGCCATACGGCTGGCGCCGCGCGTCGCGTTCGGCGCTCCATCGGAAGACGTCGCGAAGCTGCTTCACCGGCGCTTCGGCGAAGCTCACGAAGCCGCCGGCGCCACGCATGGCGTGGCCGCCCGCCCTGAGACAACGCTCAGCGACGATCATTCGAAGCAGCTCGAACGCCGCGTCACGCGAGTCTCCGCCCACGAGGTGCAACAGGTTGGGCGAGATGTCCGGTCGCTTGCGAGCGTGAGCGGCAGCAGCCCGGCGTGGGGTTTCCATGGCTGATATAGTCTTGTCCGCCGGCCGGTTACGCAAATGTCCTCCCGTTCCGCTGGCACACGTTCAAGACGATCAACACCGCCGCGATCACGAGGAGAACGTTCCGCTCACTTCGGCAGCCTGGCTCGCAGCCAGCGGATCTGGCCGCGATGGTTGATCTCGTCCTCGCAGACGTGGAACCACGCCCAGTGCGCGTTCATCGCCGGCATGACCTTCATCGGCTGCTCGAGCCAGCCATCGGTACGAGTGGCGAGGGCGTCGAGCGTCACGCGCCGAGTCGCCGCCATCGCGTCGAGGTAATGCGCGAGGGGCTCACCGCGAAGGAGGCGCCGTCCCTCGTCGCCGAGCGCGAGGCCCGCACCGAGCGCGGCGTTCTCTTCGGCGGTGGGTGACCGCTCCTCGAGCGTGAGCATCTGATAGACGCGCTCCACCGCCACCAGGTGCGCGAGCAGCGCGCCGATCGAGTTGCTCGTCGCATCGTGCAGCTGATCGAGCTGCTCGACCGTCAGCCCCTCGACCGCCTTGAGCGTCGTATCGCGGGCGTAGGTCATCATGGCGACGAGCCGCCCGATGGTGGGCGTGTAACCCGGGAGCGGCTCGATGCGAAGATTCGGTGGCGACATGAGCTGTGCAATGAGAGGGGTACCGCTCTCCGTCCGCTCACTCCATCCGCAGCAGCGCTGACTGCGGCACGCGAACGTCGCGACGCTCGCGCCGCAGCTCCACCAGATACCGCGGCTCGGGGCGCAGCCCCATCAGGAGCAGGATCACGCCTGCCGAGCCGGCGTGTTCGCCGCTCGTGATCTGGACGGCGTCGTTGTGGCGGAACGTCGCGCCGGGAACCGCTTCCCCGGCCAGCCAGCGATCTCCGATCCCGCGCAGGCTCATCGTCAACGATGTGAGTGAAGACGTCGGGTGCGACGCCCTCGATCCTACCGCTTCGGCTCGTACGTCGCCACCAGCACGCCCTCGGGCGTGGTGCTGCTGCTCACCAGGCGAAGGCTGGCGTCCGGTCCCGGGCTGACGAAGAGTCGCCGGCCACTCCCCAGCACGAGCGGATGGATGAGCAGCACGTACTCGTCCACGAGATCATCGCGCATCAGTGATCGCAGCAGCTCGCCGCTTCCCATGACGAGGATGTCCCTCGCCGTGTCGCGCTTCAACTGCGCCACCGCATCCCGAGTATTCCCCTGCAGGAGCGTCGAGTTCTCCCAGGGGAGCGGCGCGCGGAGGGTGCGCGACGCCACGTACTTCGGGATGCGCGTGAGCCACGGCGTGAACGGGCT
>DASTGQ010000203.1:0-8026 GCA_035718985.1 Gemmatimonadaceae bacterium | reverse complement strand
CCCACCTTCGTGCTGCTCGCCGAGTCCGGAGCGGGCGACTGGCACCTCGTGTCGGCGCGGGTGACGAACACGCTCCTCGGCGGCGCCCTGACGCTGGCCGGGGCGCGGCTGCTCTGGCCGAGCCCCGAGTCGCGACGCCTGCCAGGCTATCTGGCCGCAGCGGCGGAGAGAAGCCGGGAATACCTGTCGTGCGTCGTGAAGCTGTTCGACGACCGCAGCGGCGAGGCCGGGAAGCGGATTCGCGGTGCGAGGCGACAGCTCGGTCTCGCGACGGTGAACGCCGAGGAATCATTCGAGCGCACGGTGGCGGAGTACGGTGGACCACCAGCCGACCTTTCGCCGGTGATGACCTTCCTCACGTACACGCGGCGCTTCGCTGCGTCCACCGCGGCGCTCGCGCTCGCGCGGCACGTGGATGGCGTGGACGCATCTCGCGCGCTCGCGCCCTTTGCGTCGCGCGCGGACGCCGTCCTCGAGGACCTCGCGCGGGCAGCCGCAGAGCAGCGCCGGCCGGCTCCGCTGCCGATCCTGGTGCTGGGAGCGGAGCTGGACCGGAACGAGACGCCCCTGCTCCGCGCGCGCGTCGACCGACTGGCGCGCCAGATCCGCATGCTGCACGACGCGCTGGATCGCTGGGCGTCGGACGGGAAGGGACAGGGGCCGGCGTCGCGCTGACGCCGGCCCCTGTCGCCGGTCACTGCCCGGAGGTGCGCGGTGCTGGCGGCAACTGGTTGAGGCGCCGCTTCATGGACTGGAACGCCTGCGAGTCGGTGCGCAGTCCCGACAGCCGGTTCGCATTCGCATTCAGCATGCGCTGGATGTCGCTGATGCGATCCTGGGTGCCGGGGTGGTCGGCAAACCAGGAGCTGGCATTGCCGCTCCCGCCACTCTGCTGCTCCTCCGCGAGGAGCTTGTCGAAGAAGGTGAGCATCCCGCGCGGATTGATGCCGGCGCGGATCATGGTGGCGAACCCGCCCTCGTCCGCCTGCACCTCGTCGGCGCGACTGTTCTTGGCGAAGTACGCCGAGCCGCCCACCTGGATGGCAGCCTGCGTCACCTGGTTGTTGCAGACGTTGGTGAGCGTGCACGCCAGGGCGACGCCGATGTTGGCGTTGTTCACCTGCTCCATCTGCTTCACCGAGTGCCGCTGCACCACGTGCTCGATCTCGTGCGCGAGCACGCTCGCCACCTCGCTCTCGTTGCTGGCCTTTTCCAGCACCCCGCGATTGACGTAGACGTAGCCGCCGGGCAGCGCGAAGGCATTGATGACGTCGGTGTTCACGACGGCAAAGTGCCAATCGAGGTCGGCGCGCGACGTCGTGCGCGCGAGCGTGTTGCCCAGCGAATTGACGTAGGAATCCACGGTGGCATCCTGGAGCATCGGCAGCTGGGCGTTGACCTGCTGCGCCTCCTGCGCTCCCATCTGCACTTCCTGCTGCTGGGAGATGCCGCCGCACGCGCCGAGCGTGGCACAGGCCGCGAGGCCAGCCGCGAAGCGTACGAGGTGTCGGTGTGATGTGGTCATGAGAGTCTCGAGTACAGGTGGACCGATGCCGCGAAAGAGGGCGGTGTTGAGCCCCTCAAACGCACGACCTGCGCCACTCCCGCCCGCTGATGGCGCCACCCGCCCGTGTGTCGGGCGTCACAACTGGCCGAAGCGCGTCGCGTGGAGCACCTTCCCCGGGCCGCCAGCGCGGCCTGTTCGCGACCCCTGACCCCGGAGACTGCCGTGTCCGACGACGCCCCCATCAGCCGACGCACCTTTGTCCTGGACACGGCCGGCGCGGCCGCTGCCTTCGCGCTGGCCCCGACGATCGTGCCCCGACACGTGCTCGGCGGCGTGGGGCACCGTCCGCCGAGCCGGACGCTCAACGTGGCGTGCGTGGGCATCGGGGGGATGGGGATGAACAACATGGCCACCCTCGTGGAGGCGGGAGAGAACATCGTCGCCGTGTGCGACGTGGACTATCCATATGTCGAGCGGCAGCTCGCTGGCCGGTTGCGCCCGCGTCAGGGACAGACGGCATCGTCGCCGGAGTCGGTGCGGCTCCAGGAGGCGTACACGCGGGCGGCCAAGTACGACGACTTCCGCGTCATGCTCGAGCGACAGAAGGACATTGACGCAGTAGTAGTGGCGACGCCGGACCACCTGCATGCGGTGATCGCGCTCGCAGCCATGCGCGCCGGCAAGCACGTGTACGTGCAGAAGCCCCTGACGGCGACGGTGCACGAAGCGCGAATGCTCGCGCAGGTGGCGCGCGAGACCAGGGTGGTGACACAGATGGGCAACCAGGGGCATTCGCAGGATGGAACGCGGCGCATCAACGAGCTCATCGCCTCAGGCGTGATCGGTCCGGTGCGCGAGGTGCACGTGTGGACCGACCGACCGCAGCGCTATTGGGCGCAGGGAATTCCCCGGCCACTGCCCGAGGGGCCAACGCCCGCTCCGGCTGCCGCCTCCCAGGCGGCCGGCGCCCCCACGTCGAACCCCGTGCCGCCGCGCTGGAGCATGCGTACGGTGGACAATGCCATCCTCCGCGCGATGGCGGAAAATCCGCACACCCCGCCCGCCGGCCTGCACTGGGATCTCTTCCTCGGTCCCGCCGGCGACGTGCCGTACCACCCCGTGTACCACCCCTTCAGCTGGCGCGGCTGGCCCGACTTCGGAGTGAGCGCCATCGGCGACATGGGCGCGCACCTCATCGACCAGCCGTTCTGGGCGCTCGGACTCGATTACCCGACGAGCATCGTGTCGTCCTCCACGCCCTGGGGCGGCACGACCGCAGCACCGGGCGCGTACCCGCTGGCGATGACGACGCGCTACGAGTTCGCCGCGCGCGGTACCCAGCCGCCCGTATCGCTCACCTGGTACGACGGCGGCCTGATGCCGACACTGATGAACGACGTCCCATTGCCCCGCGGCGACGGCGGTGGGGGGATCTTCGTCGGCGAGCGCGGCTTCCTCACCTACGAGACGTACGGGGACAATCCCCTCGTCTATCCGGACTCGGTGGCGCGGCTCGCCGCGTCGGTGCCGGTGACGTATCCGCGAATCACCGTGCCGCACGAGGTGAACTGGGCGCAGGCCTGCAAGGGCGAAGCGACGGCCAGCTCACCCTTCGACTATGCCGCGAAGCTCACCGAGACGATGCTGCTCGGCATCGTGGCCCTGCGCGCCGGCCAGAGCAAGCGCATCGACTACGACGGTGCGACGATGCGCGTGACGAACGTGCCCGAGGCGAACGCGTACCTGACGAGAGCGTACCGGAAAGGATGGGAAGTGTAGTCAGGACAACGGCGGGTACATCGTATTGAAGCACTGACGACGAGCTTCTGTCATCCGCACGAGCGGACGGCGTACGGCTCCCTGAGCGATGTTCAGGGAGCCGGGGTCGTGGCAGCTTCGCGTACGAGCGCGGGTGCGTCGTGCCCGACGAGGATGGGCGGATCGAGCGCGTCCAGGCTCGCGCCACTGAGGATGCGTCGACCCGAAGGTGACAGCAGGAAGGCAACGAAGTTCCGTCCCGCGCGCCCATGTGGCGCATCCGTCGGCACCGACACGCCGAACAGGATCGGCTGCCCACGCACGACCAGGGTGTCACTCCGCGTCGTGCCGGGAATTCGCGTGCTCGCCTCGGCGTACACCAGTGAGTCGGCGGGCTCGCCGAGATCCACGTCGTCGGGCAAGCGAAGGAAACGGAGGCCCATGAGGCGGGCGAGGCTCTCGTAGGTCCAGATGTAGTCCAGCTCTCCCGCTTCCAGCAGCGCGACCTGGTCGGCCTCGCGGGGGCGTACGTTGCGCTCCGGTGCCGCGCGAAGCATTCGCGACGGGAGCTCGGGCATGCCGTAATGCCTGGCGGCGAGCTGCCACACGAGGAGCGTGCGATAGCCCGAGGGATCGACGGAGGGGTCCGAGCGGCCCACCTGCACGTCAGGGCGCTCCAGCACCGCCCACCAGTTGCTCGCCGAAATGTCCTTCGCGCCTCGTGACCGCGGCGTGTAGGCGATGACGATGCGATTCCGCGCGAAGAGCGCGTGCCAGGTGACGACCTTCGGGGTGAGCAACCGCGAGAAGAGCGCGGGATCGGCGAGGACGATGACGTCGGGGTCACCGTCGAGCGCCGTCACACGACGCACGAGCTCCAGGCTCGACGCGCTTTCCAGCTCATAGCGCGCTCCGCTTCGTATCGCGAAGGAATCGAGGGCAACGCGCACGGGCTGCGCGATGGACGCGGCCGTGTAGACCAGGAAGGGCCGCGGCGGCGCCGACGCAGGCTCGTCGCGTCCGCAGGCCGCGAGGGCGACGAGAAGCAGACCAGCGCGGTGGGAGAAGAACATCTGCCCCTTTGATACGCGTGGAATGACCGTGGCGTTGCCGCCTGGCCATGCGCAGCCTACAGCATCCGTTTCGCGCGCAGCCCGATGACGAAGAGGAGGCCAAGCAGCACCTGCACACCGAGCATGATCTCGAAGCCGTACGGGTGATGCTGCAGGGGAATGCGGTCGAAGTTCATGCCGTACACGCCGGCGACGACGACGAACGGCACGCTGAGCGCGCCGACGACCGCCAGCCCCTTGGAGACGTTGCCGAGCCGGTTGGACACCTGGGTCAGGTAGCCGTCCAGCGTGCTGCTGAGGAGGTCGCGAAAGCTGTCGAGGTTGTCCGTGATGCGCAGCATGTGGTCGTAGACGTCACGGAAATAGAGCTGGCTCTCCGGGGGCAGGAACTGCGAGGGCCGGTTCGCGAGCTGACCGAGCACCTCACGCTGAGGGGAAAGGAAGCGCCGCAGCGAGATGACGAGCCGCTTCACCTTGAAGATCTCGTGGAGCAGGTGCTCGTCGAAGTGTCCGAAGACGCGCTGTTCCAGCTCGTCAACGAACTCGTCGATGCCGTCGAGCACGGGGAAGTACGCATCCACGGAGGCATCGAGCGCGAGGTAGGCGACTCGCGCGGGACCGCGGTCGAGCAGGTCGTGATTCGCGCTCAGCCGCTTCATCAGATCCCTGATGACGGGCAACGGCTCCGTGTGCGCGGTGACGACGACCTGCTTGCTGATGAAGATGTTGAGGTTCGCCGTGTCGAGGTCGTACGGGTCGGGCGTGCTCTCCCGGAAGCCCACGACGCGGGCGACGACGAGCATGAAATCGGGGTACTCATCGACCTTCACGCGACTCGCCGGGTTGAGTGCGTCCTCGACGGCCAGCGGATGAAAGTGGAAGGTGTCGGAGAGGAGCGCCGCCTGGGCGGGATCCGAGACGTCGAGGTCCACCCAGAGCGTGCCGTCGCCGGCGGTGACCGCCGCACGCAGTTCTTCGAGGGAGAGATCCACTGCCGCCGCACCGGATGTACGTCGCAGAATGCTCGCCGGCGCGGCGGTGGTGGTGGAACGAAGGTTCGGCAGAGCAGAAGCAGGATCGCGAGAAGCTGACATGTCGCCCGAGTGGGAGTAGACGCCGCGTTGGCCGCGACAACATGTCTCCGTCACCAGCGACGGGCCAGCGGCACTATTTCGCCGAGCGATCGAGCAGGTTCTGCGCCGCCACCATGTGCGCGTTGAACGCCGGCTCGACCTTCCTTACGAGGGACTTCACCTCCTCGTTCTTCAACGACGGAAGCAGCGTCGTGTCAATTGCGTCGATCACCGCCTTGTGGAAGGCCACCTCGTGCTGCAGGAAGGCACGGTCGAATGCCTTGCCGTGCGCGGACTCGAGCTCGCTCACGGCGGCCGCGTGATCCTTCGCCATGCCGAAGTTCTTCGGGGGCGTGGGGGTGACACCGAGCTTTGCGGCGAGGTCGCGTCCCATCTGTCGCACGGCCTTGTGATCACGGGCGATCATCTCGCCGTAGTCACGGACCGCCCTGGTGGTGCCCTTCTTCGCGGCGAGCGCGCCAGTCTCCATGTCCCACGAGTTGGCGGCGTCGAAGATGGCGACGATGGTGGGGTCGTCGAGGCTGGTCGCCTGGGCGGCCGCCGTGCGGGTGATGGTGAGCGGCGCGAGGACGAGTGCGGCGACTGCTGCGGCGGTTGTCAGGCTCCGACGGGACGACATGCGAGCACCTCGGAAAAGAGTGTGGGCCGGCCGACCGGCGCCTAGTCGCCGATCGATCGACCCAAAGTGACTCGGTCGTCCTAATTTGTCAAGTAAAGTTTTGACTTTTATCTATTTCTTTGTCTTCTTTGGTGTTACGGACTTGGAGGCATCCCGGAAGACCATCGTGGGGCCGTCGTAGTCGAAGGCGACCCCTGCACTCTGCTCCACGGCCCGGATGGCCTGGCGGGAGGAATCGAGGGAGGCGCGCAGGGCGACACGGCGGGACAGCAGCGTCGTGTCCGGCACCATCACGGTGATGTTGTACCACCGGGTGAGCTGAGGAAGGACGTCGCGGAGCTGACGGTTGGTGATCGTGAGCGTGCCGGTCCGCCAGGCGTCGGCTTCCTCGCGCTCATCCGGCGACGCGATGCGTGGCGCGGCGCCCTTTGCGAGGAAGAGCGCAGCACCGGCCTCGACGGGACGGACCGTTTTCCCTTCGCGTACCTCCACTGAGCCTTCACTGACCACGATGGTGGTGGCGCTGTCCTCGGGGTAGGCGCGGACGCTGAAGGCGGTACCCTTTGCCACGACGAGCGCGTTATCCGTATAGACGCGGAATTCCGTGGCTTGGCCCTTGGCGACGTCGAAGTTCGCGGCGCCGAGGAGCTTCACGGCGCGCAGCTTGGGCCCGAAGCCCGTGGGAATGCTCAGCTTCGAATCTGGGGCGAGGCGCACCTTGCTACCGTCATCGAGCGTGACGATGCCGACCTGCCCCGGTGCGGCGTTCACGACGCGCGCGTCGGGCGCGTTGACGGCGGACGCGGCGCTCACGTCGTCGCCGGCTTTCTCCACCCAGTATCCGATGGCGAGAACGACCGCGAGGCCCACGACGCCGATGCCGATGGCCTTCCACGCCGGTGCCTCGCGGGTGGCAACGATGATGTGGCCGGCGGCGTCGTGGCGCGCGATCGCTGCAGTCTCGTCCAGGGCCCGCTGACTGTGCCCATCGCTTCGCACCGCATGGAGCACGTGCGACCATGACTCGTCGGGATCGATGACGACCTCCGCCGGCGGCGCGGCTGCGCGCGCGTCGGAGGGTGCGCCGTGCGACTCATGGTCCGAGAGTCGATGCGCCGCCGCTCGTCGGCTGAGGGCGCGGACGGCCGCGTGATGGACGTCGTCACGAAGGAAATCCCCAAGCTGCGCGGGGGTGGTGAGTCGGTCGCGGGCATCCCATGCCCGGACGAAGGCGCCCTCGACGACCTTGGGGGCGAGTGTGGCCGCGTCGTCACCCAGAGCGGTGCGCGCCTCCGCGGCCAGGGTGGAATACTGCGCGAAGAAGGCTAGGCGCAGCGCCTCTTCGTTGGGGAGCGCAGACCCGGCAGAGACCGGCGCCCGGGGGCCGTCGTCGCGGGGAGGAACGGTGGTGGACATGTGGCAGCCTCTCAGTCGTGCGTTGGTTCGACTGGATCGCGTACCTTATGTCCCACGATGATACCCGTGACGCGCAGGAAGGCAAGCACGGCAGGTAGGTGGGTAGGTGGGTAGGTGAGGACGGATAAGGATGAGGGTGATCGGCAAAGCCGATCACCCCTTTCCGATTTCCGCTCACATTCTCACCTACCCACCTACTCACCGACTTTCATCCGCCATCGCTGCGAGCAGGTAGGTCAGGTTCGCCGTGCCATCCATGATCGGCTCGTTCGTCGAGTAGTCGCCGATGTCGTCGTGATAGACCATGCGGCCCGTGTTGAATCGCGCGTACTCGTCCGCGTCGTGAAGGGCGATGCCCTTCAGGTGCGAGAAGATGGAGCGGTACACGGGTCCGTCGAGCAGCCCACCACGCAGGGTTTCCACGCCGAGCCGTGGCGCCACCGCGGAATGCGGGTCGTGGGCCCAGACGCCGCCGTGGGGATAACCGATCACCATCGAGACGCCCCACGGATTCGTGCCGAGGAGCCAGTCGACCGCGGCCTGCTCGTACTCACGATAG
>DASTGQ010000202.1:0-2768 GCA_035718985.1 Gemmatimonadaceae bacterium | reverse complement strand
GCGCGCTACCGCGCCGCGCCGGATGGCTATGCCCACTCTCCCGAGGAACGCGCGCTCATCCGGTTCCTTGATGTGCACTTTCCCGAGCGGCGTCGGGCTCGTCGTTGACGGTGTTCCCGGCTTCGTCCGGAATGCTGCCCTGCATCGGGATCGTGAAGTAGACCGTGGTCCCGTTCCCCTCCTTCGATTCCAGCCAGACGCGCCCGCCGTGCGCCGTGACGATGCCGCGCGCGATGGAGAGCCCGAGTCCGGCGCCGCGGCGGTCGCCCGGGCGGCCCTGCCAGAATCGATCGAACACGTGCGGCACCTGATCTGGCGGCATGCCCGGTCCCGTGTCAGCAACCGAGAACCGTAGCTCGCCATCCGCCACCTCGGCGCTGAAGGTGACGACGCCGTCCCTCGGGGTGAACTTGAGCGCGTTGCCGACCAGGTTCGAGATGACGCGGTCGAGCTGGCTCGGATCGACCGAGATCTCGACGGCCTCGGGCGGGCTCACGCAGACGAGCCGGATCGCCCTGTCCTCGGCGAGTGGCGTCAGCATCTCGCACGCCTGCTTCATGAGCTCCCGGACGTCCATCGGCTGCCGTTGCACCGAGAAATGCCCCGCCTCGATTGTCGAGACGTCGAGCAGGTTCCTGATCATCGCGTTCGCCTGTTCCGCGGAGCGCTTGATCACGCCGAGGAACCGTGGCGCCTGCGTGCGCTGCCGCTCGTGCTCCTCGATCAGGGAGGACGCGCTGAGGCTGATGGTCGTGAGGGGATTCCGCAGGTCGTGCGAGACGAGCGCGAGCACCTCGTCGCGCGCGTGAATGGCGCGCTGGGCGTGGTCGTAGAGGCGGCCGTTGTCGATCGTTCGCGCCGCCCGCTGCGCGAGCTGCTCGGCGGTGAGCAGGTCGAGCAGGTCATAGCGGCGGCTGGAGTCATCGAGGCCGAGCGTGATGGCGCCGAGGACCTGCTCGCGCGCGATCAGTGGCACGACCATGAGGGATTTCACTCCCAGTCGCTTCACGGCGTCGCGCTCGCCCTCGGCGAATCGCAGCATCTCCAGCGCCGACTCGCTGCAGTCGCGCATGAGGAGCGCCTGGCGTCCGCGAACCACCCGGGTCACGAGGAGCTGGTTCACGGCCTCCCCCTGCGCCGAGGGGAGCTCGCGCACTGGCGCTTCACGCGCCGGCTCGAGGTGCGTCTCCGCGGCGCGGTGGGGGATCCCCGCTTCGTCGAGCACGTCGATCAGGCACAGGTCCGCGAGCGTCGGCACGACGAGGCGCGCCAGGCTGTCGAGGATCACCTCCTGGTCGAGCGATGTATCGAGAAGGGCGCTGGCCTGCGCGATGAAGCGCTGTGACTGCTCCTCGAGCTTGCGTTCGGTGATGTCCACCATGGAGCCGATCATGCGCACCGCCTCGCCCAGGCCGTTGCGGACGACGTGGCCTCGCGCCAGCACGGTGGCGTAGGTGCCATCTCCGCGGCGCAGCCGGTATTCGTCGCTCCAGAGCTCGTTGGTTCCATTGAGCACGGCGTGGGTGCCCGTGACGACACGCTCCCGGTCCGCCGGGTGAATGTGGTTGTACCACCATTCCATCGTCGAGCCAATCTGATCCGGCTGATAGCGGCATGTGCGCTGGAGCGCCTTGTTCCACGTGAGCACTCCGGAGACGACGTTCCAGTCCCAGACGATGTCGCTCGTCGCGCGGGCGACGAGGTCGTAGCGCTCCTCGCTGCAGCGCAGGCGTTCCTCCGCCTGCTTCCGCGCCGTGATGTCGTGCAGGAAGGAGGTGATCAGGAAACCGCCGTCGCTGGGAATGGCGGAGATGCTGAGCTCCGCGGGGAACTCGTGTCCTTCGCGGTGCAGTGCCTGGATCTCGAGGCGGCGGCTCCGCGGCGCATCCTTTCGACTCCGGAGCAGCTGGCGGATGACGCGACGGTGCCCCGCGCGCTGGGACGCCGGGATGATGGTCTCGGTCATGGAGCGACCGATGGCCTCGTCACGCGACCAGCCGAAGAGCACTTCGGCCCGCTGGTTCCACTCGCTGATCGTTCCCTGCTGGTCCGTGGCGACGAAGGCATCGTGCGCCCGCTCCATGATGGAACGGATCCGGTTCTCGCTCTTGAGCACCGCCTCGCGCGCCTGCCCACGCTCGATGACCCGGCCCAGCTGGGAGCCGACGTGCGAGAGCAGCTCGGTGAGCGGAGCGTCCAGCTCCAGCACGCGTTCGGCGAAGAACTCGAGCGCGCCGACCACCTGTGTACCGACGAGCACCGGGCAGGCGAGGCCACCCTTCAGTCCGGAGGCACGCGCCTCCGCCAGGCGGGTGAAGCTCTCGTCCTGCGTCACGTCGGGCATCCAGGTGGTGGCGCCGGTTTCCATCACCTTGCCTGGCAACCCGACGCCCGGTGCGAAGACGGAGGCGTCGGTCTTCTCGCGGAACGGCGCCAGGCGCTCGGGATCGCTGAGGTACCAGGTCCCCGTCGACACCATGTTGCCGGCGGCATCGCGGAGGCAGAGGTGCGCGGCCTGCCAGCTGTTGTGCGTGCAGATCCGCTCGAGGCAGGGGCGTATCGCGTCGTCGATGCTCGTGGCTGCGTTCGAGACGGCGGCCACGAACTCGAGCAGCTCGAGCGAGGCGGTCTTCTGGCGGAGCTCGCGGTCCGTGCGCCGCTGTTCCGTGACGTCGTGGGTGTTGACGATGGCCACGGAAGCGCCTCCCTCGGCGTCGGCGATCACCTGGCCGACGACCTCCACCTCGCGCCAGGAACCGTCCTTGTGG
>DASTGQ010000201.1:0-6441 GCA_035718985.1 Gemmatimonadaceae bacterium | reverse complement strand
CCGCCGCCGCGGAACGCGCACGCGCCGCGCGCTCGGCATCACTCCTGCCAAATGGCGGGCATGGCCAACCCTTCTCGCGATTCCGGTCCCGATCCCGCGCAGCGCGTCGTCCTGCTCGACATCGACGGCACGCTCATCGACAGCAACGATGCCCACGCACGCGCGTGGGTGGACTCGCTCGCCGAGTTCGGGTATGTGGTCCCGTTCGAGCGGGTGCGCCCCCTCGTCGGCATGGGCGGCGACAAGATCCTTCCCGAGCTCGTCGGCCTCGACCCCGAAAGCCCCGAGGCGCAACGCCTGAGTGAGCGACGCGGGGAGATCTTCCGTACGCGCGAGCTGCCGCACCTGCAGGCCACGCGGGGCGCGCGCGACCTTCTGGTGCGCCTTCGCGCCGACGGCTACGAGCTCTCCGTTGCCACGTCGGCCAAGGCGGACGACGTGCGCGCCACGCTCGAGCAGGCGCTCGTCGCTGACCTCATCCAGACTGCCACGTCGTCGGACGACGCCGCGCACTCCAAGCCGGATCCCGACATCGTGCGCGCCGCGCTCCGGCAATCGGGACACCCCGCGTCGCACGCTGTCATGCTCGGTGACACCCCGTACGACATCGAGGCAGCCACTCGCGCGCGCGTCCGCATCGTGGCGCTCCGCTGCGGCGGCTGGTGGAGCGACGAGGCCCTCCGCGGTGCCGTGGCCATCTATGACGACCCAGGAGCGTTGCTCGCGAGCTACGACGATTCCATCTTCGGTCACGACTTCGCGCCAGGGTTCGCGACGCGCTAGCTAGCGCGCGTGGACGGTCATCCTCGCCCCGTGCCGCTGGCGCAGGGTGATGATGGCCTGCGGCTCGACAGGATGGCCCGGCACGAGCCGCAGCCGCCACCGCTGCGCGAACGTCGCCACGGCCAGCGTCGCTTCCATCCACGCAAACTGCTCGCCGATGCACACGCGCGTCCCGGCGCCAAAGGGGAAGTAGGCGAACCGCCCACCTCGCTGGCCTCCCCACCTCCCGACCTCGCGGCCTTCGCCCAGCCATCGCTCCGGCGTGAACGACTCGGCATCGTCCCACCACCGTGGATCGCGGTGTGTCACCCACTGGCTCACCAGCACGAGGCTTCCCTTCCGTATCACGTGGTCGCGCACGGGATAATCCTCGAGCGCGGTCCTGCCGATCACCCACGCCGGCGGGAACAGGCGCATGCTCTCGGCGATCACCGCGCGCGTGTACGGAAGCCCCGCCAGGTCGGCCGCGCCGGCGAGCGCGCCGCCGAGCGCGTCCACCTCGGCGTGCAGCCTTGCCTCCACCTCCGGATGCCGCGAGAGCAGGTACCACGTCCAGTCGAGTGCGTTCGCCGTCGTCTCGTGGCCGGCGAGCATGAGCGTGATCGCCTCGTCACGGAGCTGCACGTCGCTCATGCCGCTCCCGTCGCCCTCGGTGTCGTGCGCGAGGAGCAGCATCGAGAGCAGGTCGCCGCGATCCTCTCCGCTGGAGCGCCGCTCGGTGATCATGCGGTAGATGGTCGCGTCCAGCCGGTCGCGGCCGCGCTCGAAGCGACGCACGGCGGGGAAGGGGAGCCGCATCAGCAGGTCGCCCATCGGGAGCGTCATGAAGTTGAACGCGGCGATGGAGGCGCTCAGCGCGTCTCCGATCTCGTGAGCCTCCCCCTCGATGTCGGCATCGAACAGGGTCTTGCCCACCACGGCGAGCGTGTACGCCGCCATCTCGCGCGCCACGTCGAGCGTCTCGCCGTTGCGCCACGACTCGGCACGCCGCCGCGCGTAGGTCGCCATCGTCTGGGCGTACGTCTCCACGCGTGCGCGGTGAAACGCGGGCGAGGCCAGCCGGCGCTGGCGCAGGTGGAACTCGTCCTCGCTGGTGAGGAGCCCTTCGCCAAGAAGCAGGCGCGCGCGCTGCAGGCCGCGGCCCTTGTGGAAGAGGCGGCCGTTGGTCACCAGCACGTCGCGGATGTCGTCCGGGTGTGCGAGCAGCACGGCGCGACTCCCGCCGAGGCTGAACTGCACCACGTCACCGTATTCGCGCGCGACGCGTGAGAGGAAGCTCAGCGGGTCGCGCGCCGCGCCGAGGGTGAACTGGCCGGGATAGCGCTGGCGCGGCCCGGGAATCCGCGCCGCCCGGTCAATGGACGTCGTGTTCCGTGGATTCCCGTCTCGGATACTCGAATCTCCCACGTGGACGGCTCCTAGAAACGCTCGCCCTCCCGCTCCCGGGCCGCACTGCCCACGGCGCGTATGCGCGGCCACATGGCGAAGAAGAACAGCAGCATGCCGGCGACCTGTGTGAGCCCTGCCAGAACGATAATCCACGCCAGCGCTGGCGCGCTCGTCCACAGGTGCGCGACCTCACCCGTGATGCGTACAGCAGTGCCGAGCGTGACCAGCCAGTACGCGACCGTCATCAGGCTCGGGCGGTAGCGCGTGTCGCCCCGCGCCGGCCGCGGGAAGAGCCAGAGCGCCACGCCCATGATCATCATCATCCCGAACCCGGCGAGCAGCGCATGCACGTGCGCGCTCCGCAGGTACTCGGGTGGTGCGGCGCCAAGGAGATCGCGCTGCACGATCATCCAGCCACCGAGCACGAGCCCCACCGCCAGGAAGCCGATCGCGGTCTTGATGAACTGGCGGACGAGCGTGAACAATGTCTACGTGAGGGGGCGAGGGGGAAAAGTCAGCCGTTGGCGGCGCAACGGAATCCTAGCATCTGGTGCGCCGAGGTGCGGGTGAGACCGGCGCGGAAGCCGTAGCGCATGAAGGCGGCGTAGTCGCCCGGATTCGATGCGCCGATCGCGGCACTGGCGCAGAAGAGCATGTGCGCATGGTGGCCGCCTTCCTGCTTCATCCCTGCCATCCGGTGGCCGGAATGCTCGGCCCGCCCGCCATCGAAGTCGGAGGTCCATTCCCACACCAGTCCGTGCATGGCCGACACGCCGTACACGTTGGTGAACCGCTCACCGGCGCCGCCGGCCCGCGCCTCGGGGCGTGTCGTGTAGAGCGACACCAGGCGCGCCGAGAACGAGCGATCCCGGGTCGCGTCCCGGTGGTGCTCGTCGGCTGCCGCGACGTACTCCCACTCGGCCGTGGTCGGCAGGCGCTTGCCCTGCGCGGCGCAGTAGGCGCGAGCGGCGAACCACGTCACGCCGGTCATCGGCCGGCCGGGAGCCGACGAGCCGGCATCGACGCCCTTGAGCCACGTCGGGTTGGCATGCGCGAACGCGAGGAACTGCGCCTGCGTCACGGGCCTGCGGTCCATCGAGAACGCACCGACCTCGAGCGCCGGCATCCCGTCGGCGTAGAGCGGGAGATAGTGGCCCGCCGGAATGGCCGCCATCGCGCTGCGGTTGCGCACCGGCTTCGTCGCCAACGCCGACGTGAAGCCGGCGTTGGCGACGAGCAGGAGAGCCGAGAGAGCAAGGATGCGCGCAGAGGGGCGGATACGGGTCCCGCGATCCCGACGTCCCGGCATCGTGACCTCCGCCTGCTTCATCATCATTCCCCCGTGAGGCCGAGTCCCTTCACCGCGGCGAACACCTTCGGGTTATCGGGACCGTTGATCCTGATCATCCCCAGCGTGCCCTTGTTGAAGGCGCGGAAGATCGCGTGGTCGACCATGACCAGGTTGCCCGCCTTCTCGGCGCCGAACTCCACGATCGCCGCGCCGCCGGCCGGGATGAGCGTCGTCTGCACGTTGTGCTGTGTCGCTACGCTCCCGCCTTCCTGGTACACGTTGTCGAAGATCTCGCCGATCACGTGGAAGCTGCTCGTGAGGTTCGGGCCGGCGTTGCCCACGAAGAGGCGGATGCGCTGGCCGACGTTCGCCTGGAGCGCCTTGTCGCCCACCATGGAGCCCACGCGGCCGTTGAACACCACGTAGGTCGGCTTCTCCTCGACGCCCTTCTCCATGTCGAGGTGCGCCATGCCGGGCGTCCCGAACGCTTCCTTCGTGTAGAACTCGCTCTGCATGACGTAGAACTCCTTGTCCACCTTCGGCAGGCCGCCCTTGGGCTCGACGAGGATCATTCCGTACATCCCGTTCGCCATGTGCATCGGCACCGGCGACGTGGCGCAGTGGTAGATGAAGAGGCCCGGGTTCATCGCGCTGAAGGTGAACACCGACTCCCCACCCGGCATCGTGAGCGAGGCCGTGGCGCCCCCGCCTGGTCCCGTCACCGCGTGGATGTCGATGTTGTGCGGCATGGTGTTGCCCTTCGCGTTGTGCAGGTGCAGCTCCACCAGGTCGCCCTCGCGAACGCGGATGAACGAGCCCGGCACCTGGCCACCGAACGTCCATACCGCGTACTTCACGCTGTCGGCGATCTCGGCCACCGTCTCGACGGCCTCGAGGTTCACGATCACGCGCGTCGGATGTGTCCGCGTGATTGGCGGCGGCACGTTGGGCGCGTGGGTGACGACGGCGATCTCCTGGCCGGTAACCTCCTCGCTCGGGGTGCGCACCGGCACGGCGTTCCGCGCTCCAGCCTCGGCCGCGTCCGCCTGCGAAGTGCAGCCGGACAACGACACGCTGAACAGCAGCGCGAGGATGGCGAGCAGCGTCACGATCCCGAAGCGGGAAGTGAAAGTCGAAGGGGAAAGGGAGTTCGTGCGGACACGCATGACTGAATCTCCTGACGAGATGAATGTCGGATTCTTGTGCAGGAAGAATCGGCATTTCCCGCCTGCGCGCCCGTCGGGGAGGAACCGGAAAAATCCCGAGGAAATTCCACCGGGATTGTCAGGAGAATTGCGTACGTCGCCGCCCCGAGGTCCCAGTACGCGAATCCGGGGGCACTAATTCAGCAATCGTTGCTGACCAGTGCCCCCGGATTCACACGCACCGCAACCGTCGGTCAGTGCCGCTCGGCCGCTGTCCCCGCCGTGTCCGACTTCAGAAGCCCAAGCCGAAGGCAGAACTGGACGTAGTCTGCCCGGTGCGACAGGTGCAGCTTTTCCGTGATGCGCTGCTTGTACGTCTCCACCGTCTTCGGGCTGATGAACAGCTTCTCGCCGATCTCGGAGGCGGAGTAGCCGCTCGCAACGAGCACGAGCACTCCGCGCTCGCGCTCGCTCAGGTGCTGGTACTGCTCACGCTCGTCGGCGTGCTCGGCACGGCGGCTCACCGCGCGGGCGAGCGTCCGCGCGGCCGAGGCCTGCACGTACGAATCGCCCGCGGCGACGGCGCGGACCGCGTCGGCCAGCTCGCGGTCCGCCGCATTCTTCACGAGGTACCCCGCCGCACCTGCTTCCAGCAGGGTGACGAGGTACTCCTCCTCGGTGTGCATCGTGAGGATGAGCACCCGGGTCGGAAGCTCCAGCTTCGCGAGCTCTTTCGTGGCGGTGATGCCATCCATCTGCGGCATGTCGAGGTCCATCACCGCCACGTCCGGCGCGAGCCGCTGGATGAGCGAGATGGCCTCGCGGCCGTTTGTGGCCTCACCAACCACCTCGATGTCCTTCGTGGCGCCGAGCAGCGCCTTCAACCCAGCGCGCACCACGAGGTGGTCGTCGGCCAGGATGACACGGATCACGTCGGGACGAGTCATGACCATAACCTACTTCTGAACGATGAGTGCCGTCACCATGCCGTACATGCCATGATCGCTTTCGGCGTGCGGCAGGATGTGGCAGTGGAAGGCCCACGTGCCTGGGTTGTTGCAGTTCACGATCACGTCCCAGCGCTCGCCTGGCGAGATGTTGAGCGTGTCGCAGCGGAACGGCATCGGAAGGTCCCACCCGTCCTTGGCGATCACCGTCTGGTGAATGCCGTGCAGGTGCATCGGGTGGATCATCATCCCTTCGTTCATGTAGCGGATGCGGATCTTCTGGCCAAGCTTCGCCACGAGCGGCTCGGTGGCCGGGAAGCTCTTGCCGTTCAGCGTGTAGCCGTGCGGTCCGTCGTTCAGGATCATGACGTAATCCACGGCCATGTCGTCGTACTGGCCCTTCGACTTCGGCTCGATGACGAAGGCGCCGAGCAGTCCGAGACCGACCTGCTTGGCGGAGTTGTGGTGCGAGTGATACATGTGCGAGCCCGGGTTCGGCGCCGTGAACTCGTACTTGTAGGTCTGGCCGGGCTTCACCACTGGCTGCGTGATGAATGGAACGCCGTCCTGGTCGTTCGGGACCTCGATCCCATGGAAGTGGATCGCCGTCGACTCCGGCAATTCGTTCTTCAGGTTGATTCGCACGCGATCGCCTTCGCGAACGCGGATCTGCGGTCCGGGCAGCTGGTCGTTGTAGACCCACGCCTCGACCATTTTGCCTGGCTCGACTTCCCACTGGATCTTCTTCGCGGTGATGTCGAAGACCTTCACGTTGCCTTCCATGCGCGGCGTGAAGAGCTGGTTGCCCTTGCCGGCGGTCTTGGCGGGAAAAGCCTTTACGCCCTTCTCGTGCATCGCGTCCATGTCGGCGACCGCTGCGGCCTGC
>DASTGQ010000200.1:0-4515 GCA_035718985.1 Gemmatimonadaceae bacterium | reverse complement strand
GCTAGGCGCCCCGCTGCCCGGGTGTGATGGCGGGCGCGACGGCACTCGCCTTGCCAGCGGAAGTCGTCACCGCGACTTCGCCATTGCATCCCCCTGGAGCACACCATGTCCACCCATTCAGAGATCGAGGCCACCCGCGAGCAGCTCGCTGCCGTTCGCGACCGCATGTCGAGCACCGCCGCCGAAATCGACGCGCTGGTGACTGAGCGCGTGGATGCCGTGAAGGAGCGCGTGAATGTCGTGCAGGTCATTCGCGATCATCCGTGGTCGTCGCTCGCCGTGGCGCTGAGTGCGGGCGTGGCGATCGCCGCCTCGGGCGCCGATCGCAAGGCGGCGAGTGCCACCGTGACGGCCTCGCGCAACGCGGCACAGGCCGGCGCCGAAACGGTGAAGTCGGCGAGCAGGCGCGCCGCCTCCGCCACCGTCGAGACGGCGCGCACCGCTCCCTCGCGCACTCGCGGAGCCATCGTCGGCGCGCTGGACTCCCTGGCCGCGAAGATGGCCGTCTCGCTCATCGAGAAGCTGCGCGAACCGGAGCCGCTCCCGGTGACCCCCGAGGCCTCCGGACTCGGGTACTCCGACAACGCGACGCCCGCGACGGGCAGCGACTCGCTCGCGACCTGACCTGCATGCAACGACGTCGGATCGGCGCGCTCGACGTCTCCGTCGTGGGGCTCGGCTGCAACAACTTCGGGCCTCGACTCGACGCCGCGGGCACCGCCGAGGTGGTGCACGCCGCGCTCGATGCCGGCGTGAACTTCTTCGACACGGCTGATCTCTACGGCGAGGGCAGGAGCGAGGAGTACCTCGGGCGTGCGGTGCGCGGTCGACGCAGCGACGCGATCATCGCCACCAAGTTCGGCCACCAGCGCTCCGCGTTCGGCCGCGGCGCGCGGCCGGAGCACATCCGCAAGGCGCTCGACGGAAGCCTCGCGCGGCTGGGGACCGACTACGTGGACCTGTATCAGGTGCACCAGCCCGATCCTGATACGCCCATCGCCGACACCCTTGGCGCCCTCGATGCTGCCGTGCGCGCGGGCAAGGTGCGCGAGGTTGGCTGCTCGAACTTCTCGGTGGAGCAGCTTCGCCTGGCGGCAGGGGCGGTGCAGCGGGGCGCCGCACGATTCGTCAGCGTACAGAACGAGTACAGCTTGTTCGAGCGGGAACCGGAGCAGGGTGTGCTCGCCGAATGCGAGCGCCAGGGGCTCGCCTTCCTCCCGTACTTTCCCCTCGCCTCGGGGCTGCTCACGGGCAAGTACCGGCGTAATGCACCGGTTCCGGCGGGCCGCCTGGCCAACGGTGGCCGGTACGGAGACCTGCTGACGGATGAGAACCTCGCCATCGTCGAGGAGCTCGTCGCATTCGCCGAAGGAACGGGGCACACGCTGCTCGAGCTGGCCATCTCGTGGCTGCTGGCTCATGGCGTGGTGGCGTCGGTGATTGCCGGTGCAACGAAGCCCGAGCAGGTGCGCGCCAACGCCTCGGCCGCAGGGTGGCGACTCGACGCCAGCGACCTCACGACGGTGGATCTCATCATGCGCGGGGACACGCGCGGCACCTCCCGCCCGACCTAGCGCACCGACTTTCGTCGCCGTGTCGTCTTCGGCGGCAAAATGTCGCTCTACCTCTTGCGGGGTGCCCTTCGGGACGCGCCACGCCACCGCCGTATCCCCGCGTGCGGTGTCTCGGGCAAGAGAGAGATCGTCATGGATCGGAAGCTCGCCGTCGCACGGTGCGCACTCCTCGTGTGCGCGCTGACGCTGGTCGCCTGCTCGGACAAGCCGGACGCGCCCTCCCTCCTCGCGCCGACGCGGGACGCCACGGCCGACAGGGCAACTCCCCCTGGCGCGCTCACGGCGGAGCAGGTGCGCACCCTCGCGCTGTCGCGTGGCTTCGCGCCCGTGCCCACCAACCCGCGCGTGCGGCCGGCGCTCGTGAAGCTCGGGCAGGCCCTCGCCTTCGATCGGATCCTCGGCGGTAACCGCAACGTGGCATGCACCACCTGCCACCTGCCCGCGTTCGCGCTCGGCGACGCCAAGCCGCTGTCCGTCGGAGAGGGGGGCGTCGGGTTCGGGCCGGCGCGCACGCATCCGAATGGCACGTTCATCGCCCGCAATGCGCCGCCGTTCTTCAACCTCGCCACCATGCGCCACCTCTTCTGGGACGGTCGCGTGGAGCTCACGACGCCGGGTCACGTCAACACCCCGGCTGGCACCCAGATCACCCCGGCGATGCAGCGCTCCTTCGAGTTCGGCGCCATCTCCGCCATCGGCATGTTCCCCGTCACCAGCCGCGCCGAGATGCGCGGGTTGTCTGGCAACGAGCTGGCCGCCATCCCCGATGACGACAACCCGGCCATCTGGCGCGGCCTGATGCACCGATTGGGCGAGATTCCCGAGTATCGCCGCATGTTCCGCCAGGCATATCCCGACCGTGAGTTCGAGCAGCTCACGTTCGCCGACGCGGCAAACGCCATCGGCGGTTTCCTCGTCGATGCCGGCTATTCCGCCAACACCCCGTGGGACCGCTTCCTCCGCGGCAACGACCGCGCGCTCACTCCGTCGCAGCTGGATGGCGCGAATACCTTCCTCGCCCTCAAGTGCTCCACGTGTCACTCGGGCGCGCTGCTCAGCGACGACGATTTTCACGATGTCGCCGTGGCGCAGATCGGACCGGGTGAAGGCGACGGCACGTCGCTGCACGACGACTTTGGTCGCATGCGCGTGACCGGCAATGTCGGGGACCGGTATCGCTTCCGCACTTCGCCGCTCCGCAACGTCGAGCTCACCGGGCCCTATGGGCACGACGGCTCCTTCACCTCGCTGCGGGCCTTCGTCGAGCATTACAGCGAGTCGGACCTCAAGCTGCTGGCCTTCGACCCGATGACGCTCGATCCATCGCTGCGGGGGACGCTCCAGGCGACGGCGCCGGATATCCTCCTCCAGCGCGATCCGCTCCTAGCCGGCGTGGTCCTCACACCCGACGTCGTGGACAAGCTGATGGCGTACATGAGTGCGCTCACCGACGACGGCGCACGAGACCTCTCGCACCTGATCCCGCTGCGCGTACCAAGCGGATTGCCCGTGCAGCCAGCGCGGAAGTGACGGGTCCGCTATGGGGCCATTGCGAAACGGCCCGGCGCCCGTAGAGTCATAGGGCCTCGGCGGAGATGGACGCATGAGCGTGCCGGATCGCGACCACTGGCGCGTGATCGAGCCTCTGCTCGATCGCGCGCTCGAGCTGTCTCCCGTACAGCGGGCCTCCTGGCTCGATGCGCTGGCCACCACTGCACCCGGGATTGCGGCAGAGATCTCGTCGCTGCTCGCGGACGATGAAGAGGCCGAGCGGCGCGGATTCCTCTCCGTGCCGGTGGAGCTGTCGCTCGCCGGCATGGTGGTGGGTGCGTACACCCTCGAGCGGCCGCTCGGCCACGGCGGCATGGGCTCGGTGTGGCTCGCGCGGCGCACCGATGGACGCTTCGAGGGACGCGCCGCCGTGAAGCTCCTCAACCTCGCGCTGCTGTCCGGTGCGGGACAGGAGCGCTTCCGTCGGGAGGGATCGGTGCTTGCGCGCCTCGAGCACGCCGGCATCGCGCGCCTCTTCGACGCCGGAGTGAGCGCCACCGGCCAGCCTTATCTCGTGCTGGAATACGTGGATGGCCAGCGCATCGATGACTACGTGCGCGCTCATGGGCTCGGCCCGGTGGCCATCGTGCGGCTCTTCCTCGACGTCCTGGACGCAGTGGCCCACGCGCACGCGAGCCTCATCGTCCACCGGGACCTCAAGCCGTCCAACATCCTCGTCCGCCGGGACGGCGTGGTGAAGCTGCTCGACTTCGGCATTGCCAAGCTGCTGGACGGGGACGCCGGCGCGCCGCGCACGGAAACGATGGAAGATGCGCGCGCCCTCACGCCGGAGTACGCCGCCCCCGAGCAGATTCGCGGCGAGGACATCACCACCGCCGCGGACGTGTACGCACTCGGCGTGCTGCTCTACCTGCTGATCTCGGGCCGGCATCCCGCGACCGATGGGTGTCGCACGCCACTGCAGTCCGTGGAGGCCATCCTCGCCGACCTCACGCCGCGCGCTCTCGGCCTCGGTGACCTGGACTTCGTCCTGCGCCGCGCGCTCAAGCACCAGTTGTCCGAGCGCTACCAGACGGTGGCCCTCCTTGCCGATGACCTGCAGCGCTGGCTCCGGCACGAACCGGTGCGCGCCGGCCCCGACAGCATCGCCTATCGTGCTCGCAAGCTGGTGCGTCGGCATCGTACGGCCACCGCGGCGGGCGTGCTCGCGATGCTCGCAGCGGGCACGTGGTTCACCATGGTCCTCGCCGATCGGGCGCGGGTGCGACGCGCGCTCTCGGAGGCCACGGCCAGTGCCCACAAGGCCGAGCAGGTGACGGACTTCGCCCTTGGCATGTTCGACGTGGGCCGCACCGAGCTGGCCAACTCCGACTCGGTCACCGCGCGAGACCTCCTCGCGCGAGGGGTGGCACGCGCGCACGAGCTGTCG
>DASTGQ010000199.1:0-5681 GCA_035718985.1 Gemmatimonadaceae bacterium | reverse complement strand
GATCGTACCCGCCGGACGCCCACCGGAGTTCTTGACGACGGCGACGTCGGACTTGATGAGCTCCTTGTAGTCGTCCCACATCGGCAGCTCCCAGCCCGGCTCGCCCGCACGCGAGCCCGCCTGCAGCACTTCCTGCACGAGGCCAGCGTCGTTGCCCATCACGCCGGTGGCCGTGTGCCCGAGCGCGATGACGGCAGCGCCCGTGAGCGTAGCAGCGTCCACCACGGCGGCCGGCTTGTACCGCTTCGCGTACGCGAGCACGTCCGCCAGCACGAGGCGCCCTTCGGCGTCGGTGTTGATGATCTCGATGAACTTTCCGGACATGCTCTTCACCACGTCGCCCGGCTTCACCGCCGTGCCGGAGGGCATGTTCGTCGTGGATCCCACGAGACCGACGACGTTCACCTTGAGCCCGAGGCGGGCGATGGCTTCCATGGCGCCGAGCACGCCCGCTGCACCGCACATGTCGAACTTCATCCACTCCATTCCCTGCGCCGGCTTGATGGAGATGCCGCCCGAGTCGAAGCAGAGGCCCTTCCCCACCAGCACCACCGGCGCCGCGCCCGCCGCCCCACCCTTGTACTCGAGCGCGATCAGCCGTGGCTCCTGTGGCGTGCCCTGCGCCACGCAGAGAAAGCTGCCCATGCCGAGCTGCTCCATCTCCGCACGACCGAGCACCGTGACGCTCATGCCGTGGCGCGAGGCGATGCCGCGTGCCGTCTCGGCGAGGAAATCGGGCGTACACAGGTTGCCCGGCATCATGCCGAGCGTTCGCGCCAGCGAGTGTCCCTCGGCGATTGCGGTGCCGCTCACGACGCCGCGCTGCAGCGCGGTGGCGTCGTCACCGAGAATGCGCGCTGCAGTGAGTGGTGCGCGCCGCTCATCGGCCGGAGGTGGTGTCTTGGTGTCCGTGTACTCCCACGCGCCGGCAGCGAGTCCGACCGCGGCGGCTTCGACTTCGGAGGAGGACAGTACACCTGCATAGAACGCGAGCTCGCCGACGCCCATCTTCGCGCCCTGACGGGCGGCGATGGCGCCGGCGCGGCGAATTGCCGCGGCGCGATCGCCTGGCTTGCCCAGCCCGAGGAGGAGCACGCGCCCCGGGCCCGACCCAGCGCCGGCGAGGTGGAGCGTCTCGTCGCGGCCGCCCCGGAAGTCACGCCGGTCGAGCGTGCGCGCCAGGGTGCCCCCGAGCGTCGCATCGAGCGCGGTGAGTGGACCTTCGAGGCGTGCGCCCGACGGGAGCGCGATGACGAGGAGGGGAACGTCGAGCGCGCCGAGCTCGGGACGCCCAGCGGAAAGCGACAGGGTCATGTGGTCTTTTCCGGTGCGGGGTGGGCGCTACGCGCCCATCCCCTTGATGATCTGATCGCCGAAGGCCGAGGTGCTCACCTCGGTGGCGCCGGGCATCTGCCGCGCGAGATCGTACGTCACGCGCTTGCTCCTGATGGCGTTCTCCAGACCGCGGACGATGAGCTGCCCGACGTCCTTCCAGCCCATGTACTCGAACATCATCACACCCGAGAGGATGACGCTCCCCGGGTTGATCTTGTCGAGGTTGGCGTACTTCGGCGCGGTGCCATGAGTGGCCTCGAACACCGCGACGCCGTCACCGACGTTGCCCCCGGGCGCCAGCCCGAGCCCGCCCACCTGCGCCGCGGCGGCGTCGGAGAGATAGTCGCCATTCAGGTTCGGCGTGGCGATCACGTCGTACTCGTCGGGCCGCAGGAGGAGCTGCTGGAACATCGCGTCGGCGATGCGGTCCTTCACGACGAGGCAGTCGGCGCGCGCACCGCTGCCGCCCTTGGAGAGATCCGACTCCGTGCAGAACTGCCCCTTGAACACCGACTCCACCTCCTGGTAGCCCCAGTCGCGGAAAGCGCCCTCGGTGAACTTCATGATGTTGCCCTTGTGCACGAGCGTCAGCGACCGGCGGCCGTTGGCGATCGCGTATTCGGCGGCCATGCGCACCAGCCGCTTCGATCCGAACTCGCTCATCGGCTTGATGCCGATCGCGGAGTGCGGGCGGATGTCCTTGCCGAAGCGAGTGCGGATGAACTCGATCAGCTCGTTCGCCTCGGGCGAGTCGGCCTTCCACTCGATGCCGGCGTAGACGTCTTCCGTGTTCTCGCGGAAGATGACGACGTCCAGCTTTTCCGGCTCCTTCATGGGATTGCCGACGCCCTCGAAGTAGCGCACGGGGCGGATGCACGCGTAGAGGTCGAGCACCTGGCGCAGCGTCACGTTGAGCGAGCGGATGCCGCCGCCGACCGGGGTGGAGAGCGGTCCCTTGATGGACACGCGGAACTCCTTGAATGCCTCCAGCGTCTCGTCGGGGAGCCACTCGCCGTGCTTGCTGTGCGCTTCCTCGCCGGCGTACACCTTCATCCAGCTCACCCGCTTCTTCGATCCGTACACCTTGTTGACGGCGGCGTCGAATACGCGGACCGAGGCGCGCCAGATGTCGGGACCGGTGCCGTCACCCTCCACATACGGAATGACGGGGTTGTCGGGGACCTGAAGGACGCCCTTCTCGAACGCGATCGCGTCGCCAGAAGTGGGCCGGGACGCGTAGCGATAGGTGGCCATGCGGATTCCGAACGTGGAATTGAAGTTTGGACGAGCCCGCGAAAGCTATCCGGCGCTGCGGGCACCAGCAAGCGAAGTGAGCGCGCCTCACGCCATCGGTGCGGCGCCGAATTCCGGGTGCTGCCGCATGAAGGCGACGAGGTGCGGCAGATAGGCGCGAAGGGGCGGACAGGTGATGCCGGAACCCGCGAGGTCGCGCGTGGTGTTGCTGGTATCGAAGGTGGTGGGGAGCACGAAGTAGTCGATGGCGCTGGCGGGGATGCGCATCAGCGCGTACACGCCGGGCACGCGCGCGATCATCCACTTGGCGAGCCCTCGCGGGAGGGGCACGCGCACCATCCGTCGCCCGGTGGCGCGTCCGATGTCATACAGCAGTTCGTCCACCGTGTCCGGCGAGGGATCGGCGAGCTGGTACACGCGCCCGAGGGAGTTCGGCTGGCCGCTGAGGTACGCGATCGCCGCGTCGACGAAATCGCGCGGGACCACGTTGAACCGCGTGCGCGCCGCATCGCCCACCACCGGCATGATCGCCACCTTCGGCTGGCGCAGCAGCCACTGGATGACGAAGTACGGTCCGTCGTACTTCTGCGTGGCTCCCGTCGTGCTATCGCCGACGACGACGGCGGGGCGATAGATGGTGGCCGGCAGGCCGGCGCGCATGGCGCGCTGAACTTCCACTTCGGCGAGGTACTTGGTCTCCTCGTAGAAGTTGTTGAACACCTGCCCCTCCTCGAGCATCTCCTCGGTGAAACGTCCGTCGTAGCGGCCGCTCACGTAGCAGGTGCTCACGTACTGGAAGCGCCGCAGAGCCGCGCAGCGCGCGGCAAACGCGAGCATGTGCGTCGTGCCGTCCACATTGATGCGCACCGCAATGTCGCGACCGACGCTCAGGTCGTAGATGGCGGCGAGGTGGAAGATCTCCACCACGCGATCCTGCCAGTCCAGCGCGTCGCCGAGCCCGAGGTCGGCGACGGTGATGTCGCCTTCGACGATGCGGATCCGCCCCGCCAGCGCCGGCTGTTCGCGCTCGAGCTGCCCAGCACGCACGCGGGCGACGTCGGCATATCGCGATTGCACGAGGCACATCGCTTCGGCGTTCACCTCGCGCGCGAGGACGCGCGGCAGCAGCGCGCTGCCGAGGAATCCGGGAAAGCCGGTGAAGAAGACGACGTCTCGTGGCATCAGCGCACCCCCGGAAGGCGTCGCATCACCTTCAGCAGCGCCGGCATCATGCGCGTGTACGCGCGTTCCGACATGAACGGGAAGGGCGCGAGCGCGAGCCCACGCTGCGTGGCGATCGTCTGGACCTCCGTGTACTTGAGGATTCCCTCCGCGCCATGCCGCCGGCCGAATCCCGATTCCTTCATCCCGCCGATGGGTGACGCGGTGGCGGTCCAGGTGGCGGCGTAACTCTCGTTCACGTTCACGGTGCCCACCTTCAGTCGCTCGGCAGTGTGCATCGCGTGCGTGGCGCTCTTCGACCACACGCTGCCGTTCAAGCCGTAGCTCGTATCGTTGGCGCGCGCGACGGCGTCGTCTTCGGACGTGAAGCGGTAGAGCGAGACGACGGGACCGAACGTCTCCTCGGCGTAGAGTCGCATCTCCGGCGTCACGTTGGCGAGCACGGTGGGCTCGTAGAACAGCGGGCCGAGGTCGGGGCGCGCGCGTCCGCCAGCCAGCAGCGTGGCGCCCTTTGCCAGGGCGTCGCGCACGTGGTTCTGTGTCGCTTCCAGCTGTCGCGGCACGGTGAGCGACCCCATGTCCGCGTCGTAGTCGAGCGACGCCGAGAGGCGCATCGCCTTCACCCGCTCGACGAACTGTCCGGCAAAGCGGTCGTACAGCGAATCATGGACGTAGATGCGCTCGAACGAGACGCACACCTGCCCTGCACCGATGAAGGAGCCGCGCACGGCGCCATCCACCGCCGCATCAAGATCCGCGTCGGCGAGCACGAGCATCGGGTTCTTGCCGCCCAGCTCGAGCGAGAAGCCGATGAGGCGTTGCGCCGCCTGCGTGGCGACGAGACGGCCGGTGCGCGTGCTGCCGGTGAACATGAGGAAGTCCACGCCGGCAATGAGCGGCGGCCCCAGCACGGGCCCCGGGCCCGTCACGACCTGGAGGACGCGTTCCGGAAGGCCGCACTCGCCGAGCAGCGCGGCGGTCCAGAGCGCGGTGAGTGAGCTCTGCTCGTCGGGGCGCAGGATCACGGCGTTGCCGGCGGCGAGCGCCGCGAGGACGTCGGTGATGCCGAGGATGAGCGGAAAATTCCACGGCGCGATGACACCGACCACGCCCACCGGGTGCCGGACTTCGCGGGTGGTGGTGAGGACGGGAAAGGCGCCCTGCCGGCGCCGCGAGCGGAGATAACGCGCGGCGTGAATGCCGTAGTGCCGCGCCACGAGCGCGGTGTCGAGGACCTCCTCGAAAGCGTGGCGGCGCGCCTTGCCCGTCTCGAGCTGGATGAGGTCGAGCACCTCCTCGCTGCGCCGGAGCAGGAGATCATGAAAGCGGAGGAGCACCCTGGAGCGCTCGGAGCATCTCTGTGCGCCCCAGCCCGGCTGCGCCTCGCGGGCGCGGCGCACCGCAAGCTCCACGTCGGCCGGGATGCCCGCGGGAATGCCGGCGAGCGGTTCGCCGGTGAACGGCGCGACGACGGGCATCGTCGGGCGCGCCGGATCGGCGAGCGTGACGCCGGCGACGAGGCGCTGCCATTCGGGGTGGTTCTTCATCCTGTATCCTCGGCGTCGTTGGCGCACCCGGAACGTATCTCACGGCGCTCCCGGTGTTCCAACTTCAGGAAATACCGTCCCGGGATCTGACAGGTGTCGCCTGACAGGGCGCGACGTGAGTGAAGGCTCGGTGTCATGGGCGACGCTGGTCGGAGCAGATTCGTGATGGCGACGTTCACCGCTCGCTTTCGTGAAGGCGAGGCGTCCTCGCGGCGAGCCGACGACGTTCCCATATTGGGATTGTCGGGCTCGGAACCATGCAGAGCGCCGGCCGGGATGGGAAGACCATGGACTGGCGACCATTACACGGAGATCCCAGGATGCGCATCTCGATCGCTTCGACCCTGCTCGTGGTCCTGACCT
>DASTGQ010000198.1:0-3090 GCA_035718985.1 Gemmatimonadaceae bacterium | reverse complement strand
CTGCTCGGGACCGTCCCGGCCGTGGTCTTCGGTGGTGCCTCGGCCTTGCTGGTGGTCGGCCTCACGGCTCGACTCGTCCCGCGTCTGAGACGGCTTGGGAGGCTGGCAAGTGCATGATTTGCACGTTTTTGAGGTCATTTTGCATCTTTGGGCGTGAATTTTGACATTCTGCTGGCGCGTTTCTGCATCTAATGCATATTTGATAGTCCACCGCCCATTGCGACGCCAATCAGGCGCCGAGCTTCCGACAGGCCACCTCCATGACCACCCCGACCTCTCCACGCAGGACCACGATCTTTGACCGGCTGACGCGCGTCCCGAAAACGCACAACGGCAGCAACGGCGACGCGCAGCAACCCATCGTTCCCACCTCCGCCTACTTCGGCATCAACACCTTTGGCGCGCGCCAGATGCGCGACAAGCTGCCGAAGGACGTCTACGACAAGCTCGCCGCCTCCGTCCGGCTGGGCCGCAAGCTCGACCTGGACGTCGCGCCGGCCGTGGCCCAGGTCATCAAGGAGTGGGCGATCAGCCGCGGGGTGACGCACTTCACGCACTGGTTCCAGCCGCAGACCGGGCTGACGGCGGAGAAGCACGACGCCTTCCTGACGTTCGACAGCAACCGGCAGCCGGTGGAGTCGTTCACGGCGTCGCAGCTCATCCAGAGCGAGCCGGACGCATCGAGCTTTCCGAGCGGCGGCCTGCGCGCCACCTGGGAGGCGCGTGGCTACACGGCGTGGAACCCGGCCAGTCCCGTGTTCATCGTGGAGTCGCCGGAGACACGGACGCTCTGCATCCCGTCGGTGTTCATCGGCTACAACGGCGAGGCGCTCGACGAGATGACGCCGCTGCTCCGCAGCTCCGACGTCCTCAGCGAGAAGTCCATCGCCCTGCTCGAGCTGCTGGGCGACAAGGGGGTGCAGCGCGTCTACACCACGCTCGGCGCCGAGCAGGAGTATTTCCTCATCGACCGGAGCCACTTCGCACTGCGACCGGATCTCGTGATGGCTGGGCGGTCGCTCGTCGGCGCGCCGCCCCCGCGCGGACAGCAGCTGGAGGATCACTACTTCGGCGGCATCCCGGAGCGTATCCAGGCGTGCATCAGCGAGGTGGAACACGAGCTGTACAAGCTCGGCGTGCCCATCGTGACGAGGCACAACGAGGTGGCGCCCTCGCAGTTCGAGATGGCGCCGATGTTCGAGGAGACGGACATCGCGGTGGACCACAACCAGCTCGTCATGGCCACGCTGCGGAAGGTCGCGCTGCGCCATGGGTTGCAGGCGGTGCTGCACGAGAAGCCGTTCGCCGGCATCAACGGCTCGGGCAAGCACTGCAACTGGTCGCTCTCCATCGCCGCCGACAACCCGGAGCTGGACGGCACCAACCTGCTCAAGCCGGGCAGGACGCCGCACCAGAACCTGCGCTTCCTCGTCTTCCTCGCCGCCGTCCTCAAAGGCGTGCATCGTCACGCCGGCCTGCTGCGCGCGGGCATCGCCACGAGCGGCAACGAGCATCGGCTCGGGGCCAACGAGGCGCCGCCGGCCATCATCTCGGTGTTCATGGGCTCCATGCTCACGCACGTCATCGAGTCCATCGCAGCGGGCAAGGTCACGGCGAACGCCAGCCAGGCGATGCTCAAGCTCGGCGTGGCGCGCCTGCCGGAAATCGAGAAGGACCCCACCGACCGCAACCGCACTTCGCCGTTCGCGTTCACGGGGAACAAGTTCGAGTTCCGCGCCGTGGGCTCGTCGGCTTCCATCGCCTTCCCCATCGTGCTGCTCAACGCCGCCGTGGCGGAGGCGCTCGGCGAGATCACGGAGCAGATCCGCGCCAGTCTGAAGAAGGGCAAGTCGGTGGACGACGTCGTGCTCGCCGTGGTGCGCGACGTGTTCAAGGAGACGGCGCCCATCCGCTTCGAGGGAAACAACTACTCCGAGGAGTGGGTGCACGAAGCGGAGAAGCGCGGCCTGCCCAACCTGCGTCGGTCGCCGGAAGCGCTCGAGCAGCTGAATACGAAGCAGTCGCGTACCCTTCTCACCAAGCTTGGCATCTTCACGAAGGAGGAGCTGGAGTCGCGCTACCACGTGCGCGTCGAGCGCTACGTGAAGGACATGCTGATCGAGATGCACACCCTGAAGGAGATGGTGGACACGCTCGTGCTGCCCGCGTCGTATGCGTACGCCGGTTCGCTGTCGGCCGCGGCGGCGCAGGCGTCCCAGGCGGGAATCAAGGTGATCCCGCAGGTCGAGGCGGCCAACGAGGTGGGACGCATGATCGAGTCGCTCCGCGACAACCAGCGCGAGCTGCAGTCCGTGCTGGACAAGGCCGAGGGAATGCACGACGACCTGCCGAAGCAGGCCAAGCTGCTCACGAGCAAGGGTGCTGATGCCATGGCGGCGGTGCGGAGCTGCTGCGACGCGCTGGAGCTGAAGGTGGCTGACGAGCTCTGGCCGCTGCCCAAGTATCGGGAGATGCTGTTCCCGGTCTGATGAAGCGTTCGTGAGGTACAGGGCCGGCGGTCTGACCGACAGACCGCCGGCCCTGTAGCTTTCGCCCCATGGACCTCTACGTCATCTCGCTCGCAGCGGGAGCGGTCGGGCTGGTGGCGATGGCGGTCGGCGGGCTCTCGCACCTGGGAGCGCATGCGGGACACGTGAGCCACGCTGGGCACGCTGGGCACGCTGGGCACGCTGGGCACGCGGGTCGAGCGGGACGCGGCAGCCGCTCCGGTGAGCACGGCGGAACGTGGCTGCAGTCGCTCCTCTCACCGCGTCTCCTCTTCTCGCTGCTCGTCGGCTTCGGCGCCGGAGGCCTGCTCGCCGCACCGCTCGGTGAGCCGCTCCAGGTTGTCGCCGCCCTGGTCGGTGCTGCTGCATTCGAGGCGCTGATCGTCGGCCCGCTCTGGCGCTTTCTCTTTCGCTTCGAGTCGCGGCCGGCACTCACGCTCGAGAGCGCGATCGAGGACGATGCACGCGCCGTCACCGCGTTCGATGCGAACGGCTGCGGTCTCGTCGCGCTCGACGTCGACGGCCAGATCGTCCAGCTCCTCGCCACGCTCAATGCCGATGAGCGCGCGCGCGGCGTTCGCGT
>DASTGQ010000197.1:0-2755 GCA_035718985.1 Gemmatimonadaceae bacterium | reverse complement strand
TGGTCGTACAGCAATACGGGCTATACCATCCTCGGCCGCGTGCTGGAGCGCGTCTCGGGCAAGCCCCTCGGCACGCTGCTCGAGGAGCGCATCTTCCGCCCGCTCGGCATGCGCCAGACGACGTACGAGCCGACGGCGCCGGAGCGACGCGCCACCGGTTACGTGTCGTGGGCGCTCGGCGCCATGGAGCCGGCGCAGCTCGAGGGACGCGGCTGGATCGGCGCGCCCGGCGGCATCTGGTCCACGGCGGGCGACATCGCGAAGTGGGACCTCGCGCTCATGCGGCCCGGCTTCCTTACGCCGGCATCGCGCCGGGTGATGTTCACCGAGCGGATCCTTCGTGACGGCACGCCCACCGGCTACGCCGCCGGCCTGACCGTCGCAACGGTGGGCGGCCGCACCATCCTCCGGCACGGCGGCGCGACGTCGGGCTTCTCGGCCACCAACATCTTCGTCCCGGCGGATACGGCAGCGGTGGTGCTGCTCTCCAACACGGACCAGAACATACCGGCCGGGGCACTGCTGCAGCTCGTCTCCCCGGCGCGCAGTACGGCAGCTGCGCCGCCGCGGCGTACGCAGTCGGCGATGAAACCACCTACGCCGAAGGGACCGGGGGCGGTAGCCATGGCAACCAGCTTCTTCAACGCGCTGCAGCACGGCGCGGTGGACCGCGCCCTGCTCTCCCCGGACTACGCGGCCTTCCTCACCCCGCAGCGCATCCGTCAGGCGGCCAGGTCGCTCGCCCCGCTCGGCGAGGTGACGCGCGCCGAGCTGCTCGGCCTTTCGGAGCGCGGCGGCACGCAGGTCTCGACTGTGAGGTTGACCGTTGGCAACCGCATCGTGACGACCCTGATGTACCGCCGCCCCGACGGCGTGCTGGAAGAGTTCCTAATGTGGTAGCGATCCCACCACCGGCACCGACTGGAGCGCGCCGGGGCCACGCAGCACCTGCCCTGGCTTCGCTCCAGTGTGCCGCCCGTGGTCGATCACGACGACACCGTTCACCAGCACCCAGTCGATGCCGCTCGGTGAGAGCGTCGGCTGGTCGTACGTGGCATTGTCCTTGAGCGTGGCGAGATCGAAGATGGTGACGTCCGCCCAGTTCCCTTCCTTGATGAGGCCGCGGCTGGCGAGGCGCATCCGCGTCGCCGGCCACGAGGTCATCTTGCGCACCGCCTCCGGGAGCGTGAGCACCTGCCGCTCCTTCACGTACCTGGCGATGACGCGCACTGCGTTGCCGTAGCTGCGCGGGTGAGGGAGGCCAAGTCCATCCTCCTGCCCGGCGGCGAGTGCCGCGCCGGCGTCGCTGCCGATGCTCGTCCACGGAAAGCGCAGCGCCGTCTCGATGTCCTGCTCCCCCATCATGTGGTAGATGGCCATCACGCGTCCGTTGCCGGCGGCCACGATGTCCCACGCCGCGTCAGCGGGGTCCTTGCCCGTCTCCTTCGCGATCTCGGCGATCGTCTTGCCGACGTACTTCGCGTTCTCCGGGTTGCGCGCGTTGGCGAGCACCACGCCGTTCCAGCCACCAGCGGCCGAGATGATGTTCCACCAGCCGGGTGAGCCCGTCACCAGCTCACGCTTGAGACGCGCGCGAGTGGCTGGATCGGCGAGCCGCTTCTTCAATGAATCGGTACCCCCCTCGTGCGCCCAGCTCGGAATCGTCGCCTCGAGCCCGGTGCCACCAGCCGTGTACACGTACATTTCGGCGGCGACGTCCACGCCGCGTGCGCGTGCCGCCTCCACCGAGTCGCGCACGACGTTCATCAGCCTTCCCCACGACGGCTGATCCGCCACCTTGAGGTGGAAGATCTCCACCGGGGTACCGGCGCGCTCGCCGATGTGGATCGCCTCGCTCACCGCGTCCACCACCTCGGCACCTTCTCCGCGAATGTGGCTCGCGTAGATGCCGCCGTACGGCGCGATCGCCCGTGCGACCTCCACCAGCTCGTCGGTGGTTGCGTAGCTGCTCGGCGGATAGATCAGCGCCGTCGTCATTCCCATGGCGCCGTTGCGCATCGCCGTGTCCATGATGGCGCGCATCCGCACCAGCTCCGCCGTCGTCGGCGCGCGCGCCGACTGGCCGAGCACCGGCACGCGCGCCTGCGTCTCGCTGAAGTAGCTGCCGAAGTTGATGCTGATCCCCTGCGTCTCCAGCCGGCGGAAGTACGCCGGAATCTCCGACGCCGGCACCGGCGTACCCCCCTCGCCACCGATCGCCGTCGTGACGCCCATCATCAGCTTGTTCTCGGCGAGCGGGTTGCGGGGCAGCACGCCGCCCGACTGGTCCATCATGTCGATCCAGCCGGGGGACACGTATTGGCCGGTTACATCGAGCTCGGTGCGTCCGCGGCCGTGAATCACGCCGATGCGCGCGAAGCGGCCATTGCGGATGCCGACATCGGCGCGGATCCACGGATTGCCCGCGCCGTCCAGCACGCGTCCGTCGCGGATCACCACGTCGTAGGTGGAATCGTCCGACGTGGTCGTGACCGGCGCGAGGGCGGCGGCGACCGCTGACGACACTGACGCTGGCGCGGCGGGCGACGCACTCGGCAGGGTGCTCGACGACGCGCACGCCGACGTCCCGAGCAGCGCAGCGAGCATCACGATCGCCGAGGTAGCCACGCCGCGCGCGAGCCGCGCCGACGCGCGCGCCGTGGCGCGTCGCCACAGCAGGTAGGCGGGCACCCCGCTCAGCACCACGGCGAGTCCCACCATCGCGCGACCCGTCTGGCTGAACAGCGTATTCAGC
>DASTGQ010000196.1:0-4775 GCA_035718985.1 Gemmatimonadaceae bacterium | reverse complement strand
AGGAGCTGCCGATGCGCACCGATGCCGCCTTCATCCGCATGGCGGTGGACAGGTGCCTCGAGCGTCTCGAGACCGACTACATCGACGTGCTCCAGATCCACAACGCGAAGATGGAGCACGTGCGCAACCCGGAGATCTGGGCCACGTTGCGCGAGCTGCAGAAGGAAGGAAAGATCCGCGCGTGGGGCGCGGCGTTCGGGCCGGCCATCGGCTGGCTGTACGAATCCGTCGAACTGCTGGAGCGCGAGCCCGACATCAACACGATGCAGGTGATCTGGAACGTGCTCGAGCAGCACCCCGGCTCGGCGATGATCGAGGCGGCGCGCCGCCACGCGCCCCACTGCTGCTTCAACATCCGCGTCACGCATGCCAGCGGGATGCTCGAAGGGAAGTACACGGCGGACACGGTGTTCCCCGAGAACGACCATCGGCGCCACCGTCCGCGCTCGTGGCTCGTCAACGGCGTGGAGAAGGTGAAGACCCTCGACTTCCTGGCGCAGCGCATGACGCTCGGCCAGGCGTCGCTCAAGTGGCTGCTCGCGGAGCCGCTCGTCGTGACCACGCTGCCGAACATCTACGATGACGAGCAGCTCACCGAGTTCGCGGAGGCGAGTGACCTTCCGGACCTCACGCGCGAGCAGCTCGAGCGCGTGGAGGCGCTGGACGCGACGAACTTCGGAGTGACCGAGGAGCCGATGAAGTACAAGGGCGCGATGACGCGCGAGCGGGGTGCGAACCTCGACCTGCAGGAGGCGCGCAATCCGGCGCAGCGTCCGGCGTCGTCGAACACGATGGCGCAGAGCGCCTGATGCTGAACCTCTGGCACGACCTCCCGGCGGGCGAGAATCCGCCCGAGGCGCTGACGGCGGTGATCGAGATCCCCTCGGGGAGCCGCAACAAGTACGAGCTGGACAAGGTGAGCGGCATGCTGAAGCTGGACCGCGTGCTGTTCAGTGCGGTGCACTATCCCGGCGACTACGGCTTCATCCCGCGCACGCTGCACGAGGACAATGATCCGCTCGACGTGCTGGTGCTGGTGAAGGAGCAGACCTTTCCAGGCTGCCAGATCGACGTGCGCCCGATCGGCGTGCTCAAGATGCTCGATCGCGGCGAGCCGGACGACAAGATCCTCGGCGTGCCGATGCACGACCCGTATCACGGGGAGTTCTTCGACATCGCCGACATCCCGCAGCACATGCTGAAGGAGGTCGAGCACTTCTTCCACACCTACAAGGATCTCGAGGGGAAGCGCGTGGAGATCATCGGGTGGGGGAAGAGCGACGTGGCGACGAGGATCATCACGGAGTCGATGGAGCGGTACACGCAGGCGTACGGAAAGAAGAAGTAGCGGAATGCCATCAGCCCGCATGGGCGTGAGATCCGACGGGATCTCCCGCCCATGCGCCGTATGCGTCCACGACGAGGCGGTGCGGGGACTCCCGCCCTGCTATGAGACCACCACCGTCTCGCGCCGGCCCGACAGCGCCACGATGGCGCAGATCCCGCCGACGATGATGTTGAACGCCGCCAGGTAGGTGTTCACCGCCAGCAGTCCGGTGACGTACAGCGACGCGATTGGCACGAAGTACAGGATGCCGACCACGACGAGCAGCAACCCCACCCACAGCAGGTAGCCGCGCGCGTGCCTTCGCGCTGCGCCGAGCCCGATCAGCCCCAGCAGGGTCTCGATGCAGGCGTGCACGAAGTTCGTCGTGAAGAACATGAACACCACGGGGCTGACGAAGCCCCAGACGCCGGCGACCAGCAGGAACAACGCGAGGATGAAGGCGAGCGCACGCATGCGACAGTCCTCCGGGTGAGCGTGTGCCTGAGTTGACGAACCTTACGCCACTGGACGCACGGCGCCGTGATCCACCGGCTCCGGCGCGCGGCGCAGGAAGAGCTGGTCATAGAGCACCGCCGCGAGGACCGAGCCGATGATCGGCCCTATCCAGTAGACCATCTGCCCCTCGAGCACCCCGCTCACCACCGCCGGCCCGAACGAGCGCGCCGGGTTCATCGAAGCGCCGGTGAGGGGACCGATGGCCAGGATGTCCGCCGTGACCACGAGCCCGATGGCGAACCCGCCGACCTGCGGCGCCTTCGGATCCACTGCGGTGCCGAACACCACGAACGTGAGGAAAAACGTCGCAATGGCCTCGGCGAAGATCGCCTGGCCGGTGCTGAGGTCGAGCGAGATGCTCTGGCCGCCGAGTCGCGTCGCCTGCGCCACGCTGGCAGGGAAGATGGCCTTCAGCGCGTAGGCAGCGAGCGCCGCGCCGAGGAGCTGCGCGATGATGTACACCACGGCCATCATCGGCTCGATGCGCCGCGCGGCAAGGAAGCCGATCGTCACCGCGGGATTGAGATGTCCCGAGATGCGCATCGTCGCCGTGACCATGAGGGCGAGGATGAGCCCGTGCGCCACGGCGACGTCGAGCAGCGCGTTGGGCGCCTGGGTCTGCACGGCTATCATGATTGCCGCACCGCCGACGAACACGAGGGCGAAGATGCCGATGAACTCGGCCACGAAGTGACGCCAGCTGTCGCGCATGGGAACTCCCGGAAGGTTGGAGGCAGGCACAATGTACGCCCCTGTCGGTAGGTCGGTAGGTGAGCAGGTGAGAAGGTGGGTGGAAACAGGAAAGGGCGGACCGGCTCAGCCGGTCCGCCCTGGTCATTTGTCCGCCCTCACCTACTCACCTACTCACCTACTCACCTACTCACCTACTCACCTACTCACCCGCTCGCAGCAGGGCGTCCCGCCCTGCCGCCCTACACCCCCTCGTGCCTCTTCAGCACCACTGCCGCGTTGATCCCGCCAAAGCCGAAGCTGTTGCTCAACGCATACTCCACGTCCGCGCTGCGGCCTTCGCGGGGGATGTAATCGAGGTCGCACCCGTCAGCCGGCACATGGTGATTCAGCGTCGGCGGGAGCCACTTCCGCTCCAGGGCGAGCGCGGTGATGGCCGCCTCGATCGCGCCCGACGCGCCGAGCGCATGCCCGTAGTACGCCTTGGTGCTGCTCACCTGCAGCGCGTTCGCGTGCTCGCCGAACGTCGTACGGATGGCGGTCGTCTCCGTGGGATCGTTGAGCGGCGTGGAGCTCCCGTGCGCGTTCACGTACGCGATCTCGCCGGCGTTCAGGTGCGCGTCCTGGAGCGCGAGCCGCATCGAGCGCGCGGCCTGCGAGCCATCGGGGCGTGGCGCCGTCATGTGGTGCGCGTCGTTCGACGTCCCGTAACCCACGACCTCGGCGTAGACGTGCGCGCCGCGCGCCAGGGCGCGCTCCATCTCCTCGAGCACCAGCACTGCCGCGCCCTCGCCCATCACGAAACCGTCGCGATCCTTGTCGAAGGGACGCGACGCGGCCTCGGGATCGTCGTTCCGCGTGGACATGGCCCGGATGAGGGCGAAGGCACCGAAGCAGAGCGGCGCGAGCGGCGCCTCCGCCGCGCCGGCGAGCATCACGTCGGCGTAGTCGTCGCGGATGGCGCGGAAGGCCTCGCCGATGGCGATGGTCCCCGAGGCGCAGCTCATCCCGTTCGTGCTGTTGGGCCCCTGCACGCCGAGCTCGATGGCGATGTTGCAGCTCGCCGCGCCGCCGAACACCACGAGCGCGAGCGACGGATCCACGGCCTTGATCCCCTGCGTCAGGAACACGCCCAATTGCTCCTCGGCGAAGCGCACGCCGCCGAGTGCGGAGCCCATCATCGTGCCGATGCGCTCGCGGTTCTCGGCTTCCAGTCGGATGCCCGCGTCTGCGATCGCCTGTTGTGCGCTGGCGACGGAGAAGCAGCCGAACCGGTCCAGCCGCTTGGCCTTCTTGCGCTCGAAATAATCCGTCGGTTCGAAGTCGTTCACCTCGGCCGCGTTGTGGCTGCGCCACATCGAGGGATCGAAGCGGGTCACCGTGCGCACCGCCGAGCGCTGTGCCCGCAATCCTTCCCACAGGCGCTCTCGTCCGTTGCCGATGGGCGTCACCGCCCCGATTCCCGTCACTGCTACACGTCGACGCTCAGCCACAACCATCCTCCAGGTCAGCCCCGTTCAGCCCGGTAGTCCAAGTCATCCGGTCAACCGCGCCTGCTCCGCCACGTCGGCCAGACCGGCCAGGGTGCGGCTTGCAATTCCGTGCACGAACACCGGACCGATCACCAGTGCGGCGGCGACTCCACCGGCCATCGGCACGGGAGGCCCGTTCCACAGGTGCACGATCCGGACGCGCGTCATCGCGCCCATCTCCTCGAAGGTCCACTCCACTTCCATCCCGCGCGTCACTCCCGCGATGTGGGTGTAGCGGATGCTCGGTGGCCGCGACCCGCCGGGCGCATGCACCGCCATGCGGGACTGCCACCACGTCGGCCACTGCACCACCCCGAAGGGGCGGTTGGCGCTCATGTCCACGATGCCGCCGCCGTCGGAGCGACGATCGACGAATCGGACGTACCGGTAGTGCGGGAGCAGTGCCGGCCACCGCTCCACGTCGGCCGCGAGACGAAAGATGCGAGCGAGGGGCGCGTCCACCATGCGCTCGTCCACCGTGCGCATCTCGGCTGATGCGGGCATGGGGCCCAGCTCGAGCGGGATCCCTGTGCTCATCTGTCCGACCTCCAGGTAGCAGTGACGCGGAATCCGGGATGCCGGCGGACATCGGGTGCTCGCCCGGTAGCGTTACGCACGTGTCGAGCCAGTTCCCCCGACGTGAACCCGCGCAGCACCGAGGTAAATCCGTCGTGCCGGGTCACGGGATGAAAGCCCAGCGGCCACGTGAC
>DASTGQ010000195.1:0-3588 GCA_035718985.1 Gemmatimonadaceae bacterium | reverse complement strand
TCCTTCCCGACTCGCTGGTCGGCACCGGTCGTCATGCCGTACAGGTACGTGATGTGCGCCTGCAGACCCGGCTTGCTGTACCGGATGGCAGGGGTGAAGAACGCCTCCCCGGCCCGTCGCAGCGCCGTTGAGGCAGCGCTGGTGTCGCCCGCGGCGCGCTGCAATTCGCGCAGCCGCTCGCCGACGCGGTTCGCATCGCTCACCAGGTCCCGAAGCTTCAGGTTGAACGCCAGCTGGTCCTCGAGGATCTGCTGGGTGATGCCGTCCTGGAGAACGCGCGGGTCGGCGATGAGGTCGAGCGGCTGCGTGAAGCGCTGCCCGTTCGACGTAAGGCGCACGGTGTAGCGACCTGGCGCGGCCATCGGGCCGCTGCTGCCGCGGCGGCCGCCGCCACCGGCGCTCCACGGCCCCGGGTAGGTCATGTCCCACACGAAGCGATTCAGACCCGCGCGCGACGGCAGCTTCGGGGTGCCGACGCGCGTGGCGGAGGTGTCGCGCGTGGTGTCGCTGGAGAAGCTGCGGATCACGGAGCCCTTCGGGTCGAGGATGTCGATCGTCACGGGCGTGCCGGACGACGCAATCCAGTAATCGATCATCGCGCCCGCGGGGGGATACTCCGGCAGGTCATCGTCCGCGCCGCGGTCGGACTCCGGTCCGCCGAAGCCGGCGCGGTAGTGGTAGCGGATGGCAGTGCGCGGCTTGAACAGGTGTGCGCGCTCGGCCACCACGGCGTCGCTGAGCTGCTGCAGCGGCGCGAGGTCGTCGAGGATCCAGAAGGCGCGACCCTGCGTGGAGAGCACGAGGTCGTTTCTGTGTACGGCGATGTCAGTGATGGGAGTGACGGGCAGGTTGAGTTGAAGGGAGCGCCAGTGCGCGCCGTCGTCGAAGGAGACGTACATGCCGAACTCGGTGCCGGCATAGAGGAGCCCGGGTCGAGCGGGATCCTCGCGAACGACACGCGTCGGTGCATCGGCCGGAATGCCGTTCGCGCCGGTGGTGAGCAGCGTCCATGTCTTCCCGTAATCGTCGGTCCTGTAGATGTACGGCTTGAAGTCGCCGAGCTGGTAGCGGAGCACGGCGACGTACGCACCACCCGCGCGATGCGGTGACGGCTCGATGTTCTGCACGCGGCCGCCTGGTGGAAGGCCCTTTGGCGTCACGTTCGTCCACGTCCGGCCATCGTCGCGCGTGACGTAGACCGGACCGTCGTTGGCGCCCGTCCAGATCACCCCCTTCTGCAGGGGCGACTCGCGGATGGCGTACAGCGTGGCGTACATCTCCTCGCCGGTGACGTCGATCGTGATCGGCTCACCGGAGATCGTGGCGCGATAGCGCGGATCGTTCGCCGTCAGGTCGGGGCTGATGCGCTCCCAGGTCACGCCCTCGTCGCGCGTGCGATGCACGTACTGGGAGCCGTAGTAGACCGTGTGCGGCTCGTGCGGCGAGACTTCCATGGGTGACACGCGCTGGAAGCGATAGGTGAGCGCCTCGTTGGGATTGCCGTAGAGCGACTCGCCACCGATCCAGAACTGCTGCTCCTGGCCGGTCTTCAGGTTCATGCGGCTCCACTGGCCCTTGCACGCGCCGTACACCGTGTCGGGGTTGGTGCGATTGGGTGCGATCGGGCCCGTCTCGCAGCCGGGCCCGGTGCGCCAGCCCTGCACGGGGTCATCGAGTCCCGCGGCGCTCACGGGAAGACTCGGCACGATGAGCGTGGTGTTGTCCTGCTGCGCGCCGTAGACGCGGTACGGATACTGGTCATCCACGGCGACCTGATAGATCTCGGCCGTCGGCTGGTTGTACTGCGTGCTCCAGGTGCGTCCGCCGTCGAGCGTGACGTTGGCGCCGCCGTCATTCGACTGGATCATGATCCGGCTGTCGCGCGGGTTGATCCACAGGTCGTGATTGTCGCCGTGCGGTGTGCGCATCGTGCGGAAGGTGCGGCCGCCATCGGTGGACTTGTAGAAGCCTTCCGCGCCCGCGTAGACGACCTCGGCGTTGGTGGGGTCGGCGTCCACGTTGTCATAGTAGAAGGGACGCGTGATGATGCCAGCCGTGGTGCCGTTGACGAGCGTCCAGTGCTCACCGGCGTCGTCGGAGCGATAGAGGCCGTTGCCGGGCTTGGCCTCGACGAGCGCGTAGACACGATTGGGCATCGCCGCGGAGACGGCGAGGTCGCTCTTGCCGAAGATGCCGCTGGGGAGGCCGTTGGAGAGGCGCTGCCAGTGGTCGCCGCCGTCGACGCTCTTGTAGATGCCGTCTTCCGCGCCGCCGCTGATGATCGTCCACGGCTTGCGCTCGCCGTGCCACATGGAGGCGTAGACGACATTCGGGTTTCCGGGTTGGAGCTCGATGTCCGCCGCGCCGGTGCTGTCGGAGAGGAAGAGCACCTGCTGCCACGTAGCGCCGCCGTCCCTGGTGCGGTAGACACCCCTCGTATGGTTCGGCACGAACGGGTTGCCGAGCACCGCGACGAAGACCGTGTTGGGATCCGTGGGGTGGATCACGATGGAGCCGATCTGTCCCGCGTCGGGAAGGCCGACGAACCTCCACGACTTGCCGGCGTCGGTGGATTTGTAGATCCCCTTGCCGATGGAGACGTTGCTGCGAATGGCCTCCGAGCCGGTGCCGACGTAAATGACGTTCGGATCGGAGTCGGCGACGTCGATGGCGCCGATGGACGCAGCGGCGAAGTGCGCGTCGTCGGAGATGTTCTGCCAGCTCGCGCCGGCATCGGTGGTCTTCCACACCCCGCCGCCGGTGGAACCCATGTAGAAGGTGCGCGGCTCCTGGATGACGCCGGCGACAGCAGTGACGCGACCACCGCGCGCGGGACCGATCATGCGGTAGTGCATGCCGGACAGACGGGAGTCGTCGAAGGAGGCGATGTCGCTGGGCCTGCCCGGGCGGGCCTGGGCGTGCGCGAACGTCGGCAGCGCGGGGGAGGCGAGCAATGCGGCAGTGAGCGCGGCCAGGCTCGTGGAGGACATGCGTTGACGCAGGGTGCGGGTCATGGTGTTCAGTCGCGTGGGAATGCAAGGCGGGACCGGCCGATCGCGGCCGCTCCCGCGAAGTTGCGCGATGGGACGAGGTGATGCCAAGTCAGGGCGAGCGGGACGGGGAGTTCTGCCTCGACATCTGCGTGCAATCCGCCGCCGCGATGCTCGACTGGCGCGGGCGTGGACGCATGCGCGGAATCATTCCTGCTCCGGATGGATTCGTCAATACGCCTGACATCAACAGCTGAGCACATCAATGAAAGTCGAGATCTGGTCGGACGTGGTCTGTCCGTGGTGCTACATCGGGAAACGGCGGTTCGAGCAGGCGCTCGCGCAGTTCGAGCGCGCCGACGAAGTGGAGGTTATCTGGCGGAGCTTCGAGCTGGACCCCGATGCACCGCGCGTGCAGACGGCGCCGCACGCCGAGCGGCTTGCGCGGAAGTACGGCGTATCGCTGGCGCAGGTGGAGGCGATGAATTCGCGCCTCATCGGCGAGGCGAAGAAGGAAGGGCTCGACTTCCACCTCGCCGAGACGAAGGGCGGCAACACCTTCGATGCGCACCGGCTGATCCACCTGGCCGCCTCCAGG
>DASTGQ010000194.1:0-3441 GCA_035718985.1 Gemmatimonadaceae bacterium | reverse complement strand
ATCGCAACTCCGAGTTGCATGATCGCAACTCCGAGTTGTCTGTGCGCAACTCCGCGTTGTCTGTGCGCAACTCCGGGTTGTCTGGTCGCAACGCCGAGGCGACGATGCCGACCGCCGAGGTGCAACTGCACGGCGGCGAGGCGAGGGCTCCCCGACGGCGAGCCCCAACGGCACGGCGGCGAGGCGAGGCTGCCCGACGGCGAGGCGCAACCGCACGACGGCGAGGCGTCAATGCACGAAGCCGAGCGGACGCTGCACGAAGCCGAGCGGACGCGGCACGGCTCCGAGGCGACGATGCAGAACCTCGACGCGACGATGCAGAACCTCGACGCGACGATGCAGAAGGTCGACGCGACGATGCATGCCTCCGAGGCGACGCTGCACAGCTCCGAAGCGACGATGCATGCCGCCGAGGGGGCGATGCTCCGCTCCGAGGCGACGATGCACACTTCGGAGGCGACCGTCCGCAACAATGAGGCAGCGATTCTCGACTCGCGGGGACCTTGGGCTCCCTGGATCGGTCAGAACGCCGGCCTCGACGCGATCCGCGACCTCCCGAGTGTGGTGGCACGACACCGGCGAGCGCGAGTGAGTCCCGCAGACCTGGTAAGAAGACTGGGAGCCCGGCTCCAGGACTTCGGTCCGCCTCTGGACAAATTGCCGTGGGCTGACGCGCTTCGCGACGGCTCCCGTCCTCCGGTCCCTCGGTCCTTCGGTCCCTCGGTCCTCCAGTCCTTCAGACGAGCGCCGGCGGCGGCGCTGCCGCGCCGGTCCGACGCTCCGCCTGCCCGCGAATCCCGACGATCCCCTGCTCCAGCCACTCGTGCTCGCCCCTCAGCACGTGCTGCGCGACCTTGTACAGCGCACCGTCGTTCTTTCCGTAGAACCGGCTGAAGTTCAGCTTGATCCGCTGGCGCGCCTCGCGGCAGAAGAGATCCGCCAACTCGATTGCCTCGTCGTTGCCCTGCTTCGCGAGCATCTGGGCGCGCACGCACACCGCCGTCATGGCGAAGAGGTCCGCGCCGATGTCCACGCCGCGGAAGAGCACCATCTGCCGACGCTCGAGCTTCGGCCCGAATCGCACCATGGCGTGGAACATCATTCGTCCGAGGTGTCGCGTGTGCCGCTCGGCCCACCGCAGGTGCCGTCCGAGCTTGCCGAACTCCGCGTACGCGGTGGGCACCTCCCCACGCCCGAACCAGCGCGCGAGGTACCACCCCGGATAGAACTTCATCACGCGGCCGAGCGCGGAGACCTTCTCCTTGCGAGACGAGTCCTTGTCGACGAGCGCAAACGCCGTCTTGAAGTGATGGTCTACCGCCTCGCGCGCGATGAACAGCCGCATGATCTCCGACGAGCCCTCGAAGATCAGGTTGATGCGGAAGTCCCGCATCGCGCGCTCGACGGGGATCCCCAGCTCACCGCGCCCGCGCAGCGAGTCCGCCGTCTCGTAGCCGCGGCCGCCGCGGATCTGCAGCGTGTCGTCCACGATGCGCCAACCGGCCTCGGTGTTCCACATCTTGGCGATCGCGGCCTCGAGGCGGATGTCATAGTGCCCGCGCTCCGACAGCGCGACGGTGAGCTCGGCGACCGATTCCATGGCGAACGTGTTCGCCGCCATGTTGGCGATCTTCTGCGCGATCGCCTCGTGCTTGCCGATCGGCACGCCCCACTGCACGCGCTCGTTCGCCCAGTGCCGCACGACCTGGAGCATCGCCTTGCCGCTGCCGGCACAGCTCGCGGGGAGCGTGAGTCGGCCCGTGTTGAGCGTGATGAGCGCGAGCTTCAGTCCCTTGCCCTCGCCCCAGATGATGTTCTCGCTCGGCACGCGGACGTTCTCGAAGCCGATGACGCCGTTCTCGATTGCCTTGAGGCCCATGAACCGGCAGCGGTGTTCCACGGTCACGCCCGGCGTGTTCGTCTCCACGATGAAGGCCGTGATCTGCTTGCGCGCCTTTCCGTTCACCGTCGCGTCCGGCGTACGCGCCATCACGACGAGCAGCTCGGCACGCGTGCCGTTGGTGCACCACAGCTTCTGGCCGTTGAGCGTCCAGTACTTCCCGTCCGCGCTCGGCGTGGCGGTCGTGCGCAGGTTCGCCGGGTCGGAGCCCGCATCCACTTCGGTGAGCGCAAAGGCGGAGATGGCGCCCTTGGCGAGGCGCGGGAAGTAGCGCCGCTTCTGCTCTTCCGTGCCGAACAGCTTGAGGGGCTGGGGCAGCCCGATGGACTGGTGCGCCGACAGCAGCGCGGTGAGCGAGCCGTCCTTGCTCGTCACCATGGCGATGGCGCGCGTGTAGCTCGCGTAGGAGAGCCCGAGCCCGCCGTACTCGACCGGGATCTTGATCCCGAACGCGCCCATCTCGCGCAGCTCCTGTACGTACTCCTCGGGAATCTCTCCCGTGCGATCGATGAGATCGGAGTCCACACGCTGGAGGAACGCGCGCAGCTTCGCGAAGAACGGTGCCGCGCGCGCGGCTTCCTCCGGATCCTCCTTCACCGGATGTGGATGCACCAGGTCCAGCCGGTAGCGGCCGAGGAAGAGCTCGCGCACGAAGCTCGGGCCGGACCACTCGCTCTCGCGCGCCGCCTCGGCGACGTCGCGGGCTTCCTTCTCGCTGGCAAGAGCTGCTGACGACTCGGTCATGACACGCTCGACGTGGAGATTGGGCAGAAGATATCCGACGCTCCCGACTGATGCATTGCGCACGCCGCCGCGCCGGAGGTCCGCACGCTCAGCTCCGGATCACCTTCCAGCGGCCGCGCCGCTCCTCTCGCTCACGGAACACCACCGCCGCCGCCCCACCAATCGCGATGACGGCAAAGGCGAACCACTGGATGGCGTAGCTGCGGTGCGGCCCTTCATCGAGTACGGGCGCCTCGCGCCTCGCCGGATGGGCGTCGCCGGCGCTGTCGCTCGTGACGATGAGGAAGTAGGGTGCAACGGGATAGGGGACCTTGGCGGCCACCTCGCCGCGGCTGATGCGCCGCACTACCCGTGGCCCGAACGCCGACGTCGTCACACCGTCATCGGGCGTGTAGGTCTCCACATAGCCCTCCACGCGCGCCGAGTCGCCCTCGCGCCAGTGCGCGAGGTCCACCGTCGCACCGTCGGGAGAGTAGACCCAGCCGCGGTCCACGAGCACGGCGGTATCCGATCCGGCCGTGCGCACAGGCGTGAGCAGCTCGACGCCCGGCGACCCGTTGCGCGTGCGACTGGCCAGCACGAGCTCGTGCGCATAGTCGTATCGGCCGTCCACCTGTGCCGCCCGGTAATGCGCGCCGCCGGTGTCGCGCGGCAACGCGCCGAACGCCACCGGAGCGTCCAGCCGCTGCGCGGCGATCACGGCGTTGCGGGCGCGGCGCTCGTGCAGCCGCGAGAGCTGCCAGAAGCCGAGCCGGACGAACAGCGCCGCTGCGCCAAGGGCGAGCGCGCAGAAGATC
>DASTGQ010000193.1:0-4652 GCA_035718985.1 Gemmatimonadaceae bacterium | reverse complement strand
GTGGCGATGCTGCGCGCGGCGCAGGAGGCGGCGGACCTGGCGGCGGGGTCAGGGAGCGCCTGCCAGCTGCTGGCGGTCACGGTGCTGACCTCCTTCGACGCCGATGCCCTGGCGCAGACGTGGGGCAGGCCGTCGGTGGCGGTGGAGCAGGAGGTCGTGCGCCTCGCGGGTGATGCGGCCGCGGCGGGGCTGCATGGCGTGGTCTGCAGCGGCGCCGAGGCCGCCACGGTTCGTGCGGCGTACGGTGACCGGCTGGCCCTGCTCATGCCCGGCATCCGCCTGGCGGGCGGGTCATCGCACGACCAGCGGCGGGTGATGACGCCGGCGGCGGCGCAGGCAGCGGGGGCGCGGTACCTGATCCTGGGGCGTGCCGTGACGGCGGCGGCGGACCCACGCCGCGCGATGGGGACGGTCCTGTCGGAGCTCGCGGGTTCCGTCTGACTCGCCGCGCGGGACGCGAAGTCCGTGTATGTGCCGGGCTTGCGTGAACTTACCGTGCCGGTTATCCTACGAGTCTGAGCCGGAAAATCTCACGTTTTGCATCGATGGTGGTCTCGTGAAAGTCCGCAGCAGCGTGAAGCCGATCTGTGAGCACTGCAAGGTTGTCAAGCGCAACGGCGTGACTCGCATCATCTGCAAGCGCAATCCCAAGCACAAGCAGCGTCAGGGCTGATAATGGCTCGTATTGCTGGCATCGATCTCCCGCGCGACAAGAAGGTTGAGATCGGACTGACTTACATCTTCGGGATCGGGCGTGCGTCCGCCCTGGAGATCATGAACAAGGCGGGGATCGACCCGAATCAGCGGGTGCGTGATCTGTCGGATGCCGACGTCAACAAGCTGCGTCAGGCGATCGAGAAGGAGTACCGCGTGGAAGGCGCGCTCCGGACCGAGGTCGCCATGAACATCAAGCGGCTGATGGACATCGGCTCGTATCGTGGCATCCGCCATCGTCGCGGGCTGCCGGTGCGCGGCCAGCGCACGCACACCAACGCGCGCACGAAGAAGGGACCGCGCCGCGCGATCGCCGGCAAGAAGAAGGTAACCAAGTAACGTATGGCCACCGGGAAGAAGACCAAGAAGGTCGTCGAGGCGGAAGGCGTCGCCCACGTCAACGCGACCTTCAACAATACGACGATCACGATCACCGATCCGCGCGGCAACGCCGTGGCGTGGGGATCGTCGGGCAAGGCTGGATTCAAGGGTTCCAAGAAGAGCACCCCGTTCGCGGCGACCGTCGCGGCGGAGCAGTGCGCGCGCGAGGCGCTCACGGCTGGGGTGAAGCGGGTGCACGTGCGTGTGCAGGGTCCCGGGAGCGGCCGCGAGTCGGCCATCCAGGCGCTCGCCGCCGCGGGCCTTCAGGTGAAGTCGATCAAGGACGTGACGCCGATCCCGCACAACGGCTGCCGTCCCCCGAAGCGTCGGAGAGTCTGAGATGGGTCGCTATACTGGGCCAAGCTGCCGCCAGTGCCGCCGCGAGGGGACGAAGCTCTTCCTCAAGGGCACCAAGTGCTTCACGGAGAAGTGCCCCGTCGAGCGTCGTCCGTATGCCCCCGGCCAGCACGGCCAGGCCACGGCGCGCCGCCGCAAGGCGTCGGAGTACTCCAAGCAGCTCCGTGAGAAGCAGAAGATCAAGCGCATCTACGGCGTGAGCGAGAAGCAGTTCCGCAACACGTTCGAGCGGGTGGCCAGCCAGCCTGGCATCGCGGGCCACAACCTGCTTGCCGCCCTCGAGACGCGCCTCGACAACGTGGTGTACCGCATGGGCTTCGCCGCAAGCCGCAAGGCTGCACGGCAGCTCATCCGTCACCGGCACGTCGAGGTGGACCAGAAGTCCGTGGACATTCCGAGCTTCCAGGTGCAGCCTGGCCAGGAAGTCCGCATGCGTCCGAAGTCGCGCGAGCAGGCGTCCGTGATGACCGCGATGGATCAGGCCTCGCGTGGCGCGCCGCTGTCGTGGATCGCCGTGGACAAGGAGACGTTCAGCGGCCGGGTGCTGGAGCGCCCTGCGCGCACGAGCATCCCGATTGCGGCCCAGGAGCAGCTGGTCGTCGAGCTCTACTCGAAGTAACGCCCTCGGCGTTACCGCAACAGCTTCAAACTGCGCGGGCGACGCCCAGGCGTCGCCCGCGACACGAGCAGGACCGCAGCACCATCAGGTCGGGGCCCCAACCCCTTTACGAGTCTGCCGCGCGTTGGGGGCGAGGCAGAGCGTTTCCGGACGCATCATCCCGGAATGACCCGTTCATCACACGTTATCATGGCTTCCACGATTGATCTGCGCGGGCTCGTCCGTCCGCAGCTGGTCGAAGCGACCAAGCGCGAGGACAACCCGAACGTCGCCGAGTTCCGTCTCCAGCCGCTCGAGCGCGGCTTCGGCCACACCCTCGGCAATGCGATGCGTCGCATGCTGCTCTCGTCGCTCCGCGGCGCGGCGGTGTGGGGCGTGCGCATCGACGGCGTGGTGCACGAGCACCAGACCATCCCCGGCGTGGTCGAGGATGTGCACCAGATCATCGGCAACCTCAAGACGCTGACGCTGGTGCTCGCCGAGGACGTGGAGAATGCGGTGCTCCACATCCAGAAGGGCGGGCCCGGTGCCGTCACGGCGGCGGACATCACGCCGGTGAGCGGCGTGCAGACCGTGGACGGGTCGCACCACATCCTCACGCTGCAGGATGACCGCGACCTGAACATCGAGCTGTACGTGAACAAGGGCCGTGGCTACGTGGAGTCGGACCAGCACCCGCTCGATCGCGGGTTGCCCGTCGACCTCGTGCGCATCGACTCGATCTACAACCCGGTGCGCCGCGCGAACTTCTCGGTTGCCGAGACTCGCGTGGGCCAGCGCACCGACTACGACCGCCTCACGCTGACGGTCGAGACCAATGGCACGATCACGCCGGAGGAGGCGGTCAGCTATGCCGCCGCCCTCGCGCAGACCCACTTCCAGTACTTCGTGGAGTTCGGCTCGCACTCGTCGGCACCGCTGGGCGGCCAGGCTGGCGACGGCGCAGCGCCGGACGGCGTGAAGCTCAAGCAGTCGCTCAAGACGCCGATCGACGACCTGGAGCTCAGCGTGCGCTCGGTCAACTCGCTCAAGAACTCCAATATCCGGAGCCTTGGCGACCTGGTTCGTCAGACGGAGAGCCAGATCCTGCAGGTGAAGAATTTCGGCAAGAAGTCGCTGCAGGAGATCGCCGATCTCCTGGAGCGTGAGGGATTGAACTTCGGGATGCGGTTCGAGGAGAACGGCGACGGCGTTCAGGTACTCGATTGGGGTACCCCGCCCAGCCACGCCGCTGCCGCGGCACCCGACGACGAAGAGGAGTAAGAGCAATGCGTCACCGGAAGGCAGGACGGCAGCTGCGCCGCACGAGCGAGCAGAAGCTCGCGCTGATGCGGAACCTCGCGACCTCGCTCATCGAGAGCGGGTCGATCGAGACCACCGAGGCGAAGGCCAAGGAGCTGCGGCCGTTCGTCGAGAAGCTCGTCACGAAGGCCCGCACCGGCACGCTGCACGCGCGCCGGCTGGCCGGCCGCCACATCCAGAAGCGGGAAGCGGCGGACAAGCTGTTCCAGGAAATCGGGCCGAAGTTCGCGACGCGGCCCGGCGGCTACACGCGCATTCTGAAGACCGGCCACCGCAAGGGTGACGGGGCAGACATGGCGCGCATCGAGTTCGTCCAGGACTGACATCATGGCTCCCATTCAGCGCAATCGCTGCTACCACTGCAACAAGGGCGTCGCGTTCGGCAACAACGTCTCGCACGCGAACAACAAGACGCGGCGCACGTGGAAGCCGAACCTGCAGGTGGTGCGCACCCTCGTCGAGGGCAAGGTCATCAAGGTGAAGGTGTGCACGAGCTGCCTCAACGCCGGCAAGGTGCCGCGGGCTCCCCGTGGGGCGCAGGTGGCGTGACGGCAGCAGCGCCATCCATCACGCACCCGAAGGGGAGCCACTCGGGCTCCCCTTTTTTCATGTCCGGCCCCGGGTGCCGCGCATCGTCAGCGCCGGGTCGGCATGGCGCGCGGTAAAGCTCGAACTGAAAGCCGAATGCCCCTGCTCCTGATCGTGGATCATTACCGTCCGAACTTCTTCCGAGGAAAATGCCTACCGCACTGATCACCGGCATCACGGGCCAGGACGGCTCCTACCTGGCGGAGTTCCTCCTCGCCAAGGGATATCGCGTAGTCGGGATCGTGCGCCGCAGCTCGACCACGCCCTATGAGCGTATCGGCCACCTGGTGGACCGCGTCGAGATCTGCTCCGCCGACCTGCTCGACCAGACGTCGCTCACCGACGTGGTGCACGACACGCGGCCGGACGAGATCTACAACCTCGCGGCACAGAGCTTCGTGCAGACGTCGTGGTCGCAGCCGGTGCTGACGGGCGAGTTCACCGCACTCGGCGTGACGCGCATGCTGGAGGCGATGAAGAAAGCCGCCCCGAAGTCGCGCTTCTACCAGGCCAGCTCGAGCGAGATGTTCGGCAAGGTGGTGGAGGTTCCGCAACGGGAATCCACGCCGTTCTATCCCCGCAGCCCCTACGGCGTCGCAAAGGTGTACGGGCACTGGATCACGCTCAACTATCGCGAGAGCTTCGGACTCTACGCGGTGTCGGGGATCCTGTTCAACCACGAGAGTCCGCG
>DASTGQ010000192.1:0-4067 GCA_035718985.1 Gemmatimonadaceae bacterium | reverse complement strand
TGCTCGGGGTGCGCGACCGGAACCTTGATGACTTCGATGCGGAACTGGGACGAGTTCGGGTTGTTTGCCGGATCCAGGTCCGAGCAGCCCGCGAGCTCCGCTTCCGGACGAACGCCCGACGAACCCGAGATGTAGACGTAGACGTTGTTCGGGTCCTTGGGATCCACGAGCAGCGTGTGCGTGTGCGAGCCGCGGCAGGTCTGCACGTTGCCGACGTTGCGCGGATGCTCGATGTCGCTGATGTCGAAGATGCGAAGGCCGCGGAGGCGGTCCTTGCTCACCGTGTCCTTCACCCCTTCGGTGCCGCAGTCGATGCGGCCGCTCAGTCCCTCGCCGGAGACGAAGAGCAGGTTCTTGTAAACCGACACGTCACTCTGCGACGCCGGGCAGACGAACGCCGTCTTCAAGGTCGGCCGCGCCGGGTTGGAGATGTCCCACACCTGGTAGCCGTTGTAGCTGCCCTGGATGGCGTAGTTGCCGAGGAAGGCGAGGTCGGAGTTGGTGATGCCGACGAACTTCTCAGACGGCCGCGTCTGGGAAAGCACCTGCATGTTCCACGTCGCCTCGCCGGCGTCGTAGAGCCCCGCCTTGAGGCCGATGCGCGGATCGGGGTTCGGCGCCGAGGCGGACATCGCGCCGGACGTGACCTGCGCGGCGGCCGGCTGGACGAGGGCGGCGCTGCACGCCGCCGCGGTCACCAGCCCGAGGGCGAGCGTCAGCCTGGATAGAGGGAGCTGCGTCATGGGAGTCGTGTGAGAGGTGGTCACGGCAGGGTGATCCCCAGCGTGATGGCGGCGAGCATCTTCTGCATCCGGTTGATCTCGGTGGTCTGATCCACGTTCACGTCGTTGGCGAACTTGAACACCGTTTCGTCCTGCGCCGCCCCGTAGGTGCTGAACAGGTCCTTCACCATGGAGACGGCGCCCCTGTGATGACCGATCATGCTCGTGAGGAACAGCTTGTCGAACGCCTCGCCCCGCGCCGCATCCAGCGCCTTCATCTGATCCGGCGTGAGCATGCCCGGCATGAGCATGCGCATCGGCTGGCCGTTCATGAGCATCATCCCCGCTCCGCCGTCGCTCGGCACGTCGGGAATCGGCTTCTGCCGGTCGCGCAGCCAGCGCTCCATCGTCGCGATTTCGTCCTGCTGCGCGTTGATGATGCGGCTGGCGAGGCGCTGTACCTCCGGGCTGGCGCCGTGCGAGGGCGCCATGCGTGACATGGCGATGGCCTGCGCGTGGTGACCGATCATGTCGTACATGAACTCGACGTCGGCTTCCACGTACGGATTGCGCAGGCTGTCGGCGCGCGCCCTCGCGACGTACGCGCTCTCGCTGCCAGCGGAGCTCGCGGAGGGTTCCGCACTGGCAGTGCCTGCACTGGCAGTACTGCTGCTGGCCACCGGTTGCGGCGCAGTCCGGCTCGCCGAGGGCGCCGCCGGTCCGCCGCAGGCAGCCAGCGCCGCGGCGAGCAGGGGCGCGGCAAGCGTGCGATGGTTGCTGGTCATTCGCTCTATTCTAACGTCCGAGGTACTTCTTGGGGATCATCATGTGCACCCCGACGTTGCCGTCCACGAGCTGCGTGATGTGCGCGTCCGCCGCCATGGACGCCGCCTGGTACGCCTGGGTCTGGGTGATCCCCTTCTTCTCCTGCAGCAGCTTCACCATCTCCCGGATCGCCGTCCTGGTAGCCATCACGAGCGAGGTGTCGGTACCCATGGCGATCCAGTGCGTCGGCGTCTCGGCGCGCGGCCACTCCAGCTTCGTGTCCTTGTGGACGATGACCTGCAGGCGTCCCTCGAGATCCGTCTCGATCGCTGTCTGGTCGACTTCGCCGTCCCCCTGCGCGGCGTGGCCGTCGCCGACCTCCAACAGGGCGCCCTTCACGAACACGGGGATGTAGAGCGTCGTGCCAGCCACGAGCTCCTTGTTGTCGAGGTTGCCGGCGTGGCGGCCCGGAGGGTTGCTGCTCACGCGTCCTAGGGACGCCGCAGGCGCCACTCCCATCGAGCCGAAGAAGGGACGGAGCGGCACGACGATGCCAGGCGCCACCTCGGCGGTCATCTTCTTCCGGTCGAGGTGGATGAGCGTGCTCGTTCGCTGCTCGCACAGCTCGCGCACGAACCCGCTGCACCCGTTGTAGCCGTAGGTGATGGGCAGCGAGATGGACTTGATCCGCACCTCGAGCACGTCACCCGAATCGGCGCCCTCCACATAGATGGGGCCAGTCAGGATGTGACCGCCCGGACCCCGCAGGGAGCCGGTGTCCTGGGCGACGATGTCGCGAAGGTGCTGCGGCACGTCTTCCGCCTTCACCCCGATGCGTTCCAGGCCGGCGGGCGTGTTGGTCAGCATCGTCTCCACGTCGATGAAGTCGCCCGACTTCACGCGAATGGCCGGTCTGGCCTCGGACCAGTAGTAGCCGTACGCCACCGTGGCCGGCGTGGCCTCGAGCCGGTGGACCGTCGGCTTCTGGCCCGCAGCGATGTTCGGCAGGGCAATGGTGACGAGGGCGCCCAACGCGAGGCGGCGCGTGACGGGGTACCGGATCCGGCGGGTCATCAGGGCTCCTGGGGGTGATCGCTCCTCTCAACCTACGGCCCGGAACCGGCCGGTCCAGCCCTGAGCCCGCTTCCTGCATAGCCGAGCCCGCGGCATCAATCACGCAATGAAGAACAGTCGTGACCAGCCCCGACGCTCTCTCCCCGAGCCGATCATGAAGCAGCCCTCGCAGTCATTCGACCTTTCGCCCCTCGCCAGCGACTACGACATCGTCGGCGAACAGGATGGCACGGACGGCCTCCGGCGCTACCTGGCCACGCGACGCGGTGACAACACCAAGCGGCGCGACGACCAGCCGGGTGTCCTCATCACGGTCTTCCCCACGCCCGAAGGGGACGAGGCCAACGCCCTGTCGCACCTCGCTGCCGACACCCAGTTGCTCGCTCGCCTCGCGCATCGCCGGCTCATCCCGGTGATCGAGGGTCGCTGGCTCGGCGATGACGCCTACGCCGTGGTGACGAGGCGGGTGTCGGATCCTTCGCTGGCCCAGCGGCTCGCCGCGGGCGAGACGTTCACCACGCCGCGCATCGCCGCCATCCTGCGCGACGTCAACGGCCTGCTCGAGTGGGCGCGCGACCAGCGCGTGGTGCACCGGGCCGTCACGCCGGCCAACATCTTCCTCGAGCCGAAGACCGACCGCGTGCGCGTCTCGTTCGCCGTCGAGCCCCTGCGCCGCATCCGCCACTCCGCCGAGGACGACGACGCGCGCACCATTGCGCGCCTCGCCGTCGCGATGCTCACCGGTCAGCCGGATCCCCAGTCCTGGGACGGCAAGGCGCTGACCGAGCTTCGCCCGGGCCTCCCCGAGCGGCTGGGCGAGGCCACCGACGAGCTGCTCTCCGAGAAGCACGCGGGCACCCCGTCGGACGTCGCCGCCTACATCGCGATGATCGGCATGGCCGACCCACTCGCCGAGGGCGAGAGTGAGCGGGATCGCATCCGCGCCGAGATCCTCGAGGAGCAGCGGGTGGAGCGCGAAGCCATCGCCACGGCGCGCTTCAACTTCGAGCGCATGATGGAGCAGGAGCGCGAGAAGCTGGCGCACGACCGCGCGGAGATGGAGCGCGCCGTGGCCGACGAGCGCGCGCGCCTGGAGAAGGCCGCGGTGGACGAGCGGGAGACGCTGCAGAAGGCGCTCGAGGCGGAACGCACCGCGCTCTCCGCCAGGCGCGCCGAGCTGGAACGCACGGTCGCCGAGCAGCAGGCGTTGATGCAGCGCGCCGTGGAGTCGTATCGTCGCGAGACCGAGCAGCTCCGCGCCGAGATCAAGCGGGCCGGCGAGCACGAGGTGGAGCTCAAGCGCCAGGCTGCGCTGGAAGACATCACCGACGAGGAGTCGGTGCTGGACGAGCCGCGCTTCGAGCCGCCGGAGTTCAAGGCACCGGCCCTCGCTCCGCTCGCGGCGCTCGAGTTCAACGACGACACGCCGCTGCTGAGCGACGACGCGATCGAGTTCGCGCCGCCCACTGAGCTCGACGAGAAGCTGGACGAGGTGAGCGAGTACTC
>DASTGQ010000191.1:0-6778 GCA_035718985.1 Gemmatimonadaceae bacterium | reverse complement strand
GAGTCGGACCGGGCCGCTCGTCCCGGAGCCGGTCGCCGCGATCCGCGCGCGCATCGTCGAGATCCGCACGATCGGCAAGGGCGACACCGTGAGCTACGGCGCGACCTGGCGATCGCCCGGCGTGCGGCGGATCGCTACCGTGCCCGTGGGGTACGCCGACGGATATCGCCGCAGCCTCAGCAACCGCGCGGAGGCGCTTCTCGGCGGGCGACGCATTCCCGTAGCCGGACGCGTGACGATGGACATGACGATGTTCGACGTGACGGGAACCGATGCGGCGCTCGGCGACGTCGTCACGCTGCTCGGTCGGGAGGGCGCCGACGAAATCACCGTTGGCGAGCTGGCGGAGCGGAGCGAGCTGTCACCGTACGAGATCCTCACCGGGCTGCGCGAGCGCCTTCCACGGCGCTACGTCCACGAGGAACAGGGAGCGGCCCTCGCATGAGGCGGCGCGCCGTGATTCTCGTGCTCGACGGGGTGGGGATCGGCGAGGCACCCGATGCGGCGCGCTACGGGGACGCCGGGAGCGATACGCTCGGGCACGTCTGTCGCGTCGTGCGCGATATCGCGCTGCCCAACCTCGAACGGACGGGACTGGGCAACATCAAGCCGCTCGAGCACGTGCGCGCCGTCAGCGCTCCGGAGGGCGCGTGGGGAGTCCTGCAGCCTGCGTCGGCAGGGAAGGACAGCACCACCGGCCACTGGGAGATCGCCGGCCTGCACCTCGCGCGGCCATTCCCCACGTACCCTGACGGTTTTCCCGCCGCGGTGGTCGATGCCTTCAGCAGCGCGACGGGGCGCGGCGTCATCGGCAACGTGGCGGCGAGTGGGACCGAGATCATCGACCGCCTCGGCGAGGAGCACCAGCGCACGGGCAAGTGGATCCTCTACACGTCCGCCGACTCCGTCTTCCAGGTGGCGGCGCACGAGCAGACGATACCGCTGGAGGAGCTGTATGCGGCCTGCGAGACGGCGCGCCAGCAGCTCGTGGCTCCGCATGACGTCTCGCGAGTGATCGCGCGGCCATTCGCCGGCGTACCGGGCGCGTACAAACGGACGGCGCATCGGCGGGACTACTCCATCGCGCCCCCGGGTGAGACGCTGCTCGATGCACTGGCCGCCGCGGGCGTGCCGCGCGCCGGCGTCGGCAAGGTGGACGACCTCTTCGCCGGCCGCGCCCTCCGCTCGCGCCACACCTCGGGGAACGCCGAAGGGATCCGCTTCATACTCGAGTGGCTCCAGGGAGAGCAGGGTGGGTTGCTCTTTGCCAACCTGGTAGATTTCGACACGCTGTTTGGCCACCGCAACGATGCGGCCGGGTTCGCTCGCGCACTGCGCGAGTTCGACGATGCCCTGCCTGCCATCCGCGCCGCGCTCCGCGAGGACGACCTGCTCTTCATCACCGCTGACCACGGAAACGATCCGACGACTGCGTCCACGGACCATGCACGCGAGAACGTGCCGCTGCTGGTGCTCGGCGACGTGGTGCATCCCGTCTTCGTGGGCGCCCGGTCCACCTTCTCGGACCTCGGTGCCACGGTGGCCGAGTGGTTGAATGTCGGCTTCCGTGGCGCCGGGTCCAGCTTCCTATCGGCACTGGAGCGCGGACGATGAGCGAGCGCACCGACGCCCTGGCACCCGCGGAGCGTGTGTGGACGACGCTCGCCGAGCGCGCCATGGGTGCCATGGAGCGCGCGTATGCGCCTTATTCCGGCTTCCGGGTTGGCGCGGCACTGCTCGCGTCCGACGGTAGCGTGACGGAAGGCTGCAACGTGGAGAACGCGGCCTATCCCGCGGGCATCTGTGCCGAGCGCGCTGCGGTCGCCGCCGCCGTGACGCGCGGCCAGCGATCGTTCCGCGCGATCGTGATTGCCACCGACGCCGAAACACCGGCGCCGCCCTGCGGCATGTGCCGGCAGGTCCTGATGGAGTTCGCACCGGAGCTGGAGCTGGTGAGCGTCACGCGCGGTGGCGCGGAAGCACGATGGACGCTCGGTGAGCTGCTGCCCCACGCCTTTACCCCCACGTCGCTGGGCCGTCGATGACGCGCCGCGCGACGACGGATGGAGTGTACGGAGTGCCTGATCGGATTCTTCGCGGTGCCCTCGGCATCGCTCTTCTTTTCGTGGTGAGCGCGTGCTCGGAGCAGGTCACGAGCTCGCTGGGCTGTCCGGAGCTGTGCACCGACCAGAGTGCCCAGCTCCGCGACACCGTGCTCGCCGACGCGGTCGTGTTCGACACGACGCTCACCGGCTACCCGCTGCTCGGCACGACGCGGGAACTGTCGCTCGTCGCGCGCGGGGACACGGCCGACGTGCGCGTGGTGGCGCGCTTCGACACACTTCCCAACCGGTTCGTGCCGGCAAAGCCGCAATCGGACAGCCTGATCGCGTTCGTGGACAGCGCGACGATGATCTTCGTGATCGACACCGCGTTCGTGCGTCCCACGAGCCCAGTGACGATCGACGCCTTCGATGTGGACACGACCGCGGCCGATACCAATCGCGCGGCGCTCGTGCCGCTCTTCCGCGATGATCGGCTCATCGGATCGCGGACGTTCCAGCCGGCGGAGCTGCGCGATACGCTCCGGTTGCCGCTGAACAATTCGGCCGTGCTCGCGAAGATCCAGGCGAATGCGCGGCTGCGGGTCGGCCTGAAGATCCGGCAGGGCTCGTATCCCACGTTGCGCGTCACGGGCACGGCGTTCGCGCCGCGCGTCCGATTCCGCGTCTCTGCGGATTCCACCGTCGCGCCGGACACCGTGCAACTCACCTCTCTCACTCCCAGCGACCCGCTCGTGGCGTCCGGGCTTACCCTCTATCCTGTGATCGCGGCGGGTGCGCTGCCCTCGCCGCCTCAGAGCCTGCTGGCCGTCGGCGGGATCAACGGCGCGCGGAGCTATCTGCGCTTCCTGATACCCTCCATCGTGCTCGACTCGGTTCAGGTCATCCGCGCCTCGCTCGAGCTTACGCAGGTACCATCGCGGTCACCCGGTGGGAGCGGGGACACCCTCACCGTCCTCACTACGGCCATTCTTGCGGGCGTGCAGGTCACCGACGTCCCCACGGAGCTGAATTTCCTCGCGCCGGTGGGCGCCTTCCCCGTGGACACGCTGCGTCTGCTGCCAGGCCGGAGCGGGACGCGCACGCTGGAGATCGTCAACCTCGTCCGCGCGTGGAAGGTGGTGGGCGCCGACAAGGCCACGCGCGCCATCGTCATCACCGTGCCACAGGAAGGGTCCTCCCCAGGAGAGCTGGATTTCTACTCCTCGGACGCGCCGGCGGACGTTCGCCCCCGGCTTCGCCTCACTTACGTGCCGCGTCGCGGCTTCGGGATCCCCTGATGATGCCTCGCGTTTTCTATCGCACGCTCGCCGCGCTGCTCGTCGCGCTTCCCGCCGCCGCGCTGGCGCAGGGGACCCTCAGCACGCAGGGATTCGGTTATCCCACGGGGCAGCTGAGCACGCGCACCCTCGGCACCGGTGGCGCGCTCGGTGAGATCGATCCACTCTCGGTCAGCAATCCGTCGTCGCTGATCAACTTTGGCGGGGCAGCGCTCTATTTCCAGGCGGAACCCGAGTACCGAAAGCTCAGCGTGAATGGCCGCAGTGAATCGTCGACGATCGCCCGTTATCCACTCATCCTCGCGTCGGTGCCGATCACCGGCTCGCTGGTCGCGGGAATCAGCGCCACCAACCTGCTGGATCGCACCTTCACCACGGTGACGCGCACGACGGTGAACCTGAGCGGCACCGACATCGGCAGCACGAACACCTTCTCCAGCGATGGTTCGATCGCCGACGTTCGGCTCGCGCTGGCGTGGGCGCCGAAGGCGTGGCTGCACCTGGGTGCGGCGGCGCATGCCATCACCGGCGACAACCGGTTGAACAGGACGCAGGTGTTCGACGACAGCACGCGGTTCGCGCGCCTCGTGGACACGAACACGGTGACGTATGTCGGCAACGCCTTCTCGGGCGGCGTCGAGCTCTATGCCGGGCAGCAGGCGGTATTCGCCGCCTCGTACCGCGCCGGCGGCAGCATGTCGCTCAAGCATGGCGACACCACGCTGGCGCACGCGCACGTCCCCGACCAGCTCGCGCTGAGCGCGGCGTACCTCGGCATTCGCGGCACCACGCTCGCCGTACGCACGGCGCATGAAAGCTGGTCCCGGATGAACGGACTCGGCTCGGCCGCTGTCAGCATTCACGATGGGTGGGACACGAGCGTGGGCGCCGACGTGCTCGGGCCGCGCTTCGCGAATCATTCCCTGCAGCTGCGCGGAGGCGGCCGCTGGCGTACCCTGCCATTCGGGGTGGGCGCTCAGCCTGTACGCGAGCGCAGCCTGTCGCTCGGTGTCGGCACGCTCATCGCCCGCGGCCGCGCGGCGGTGGACGTCGCGGGCATTCGTGCCGCGCGCGACGCAACCGGCGTGAATGCCAGCGAGTCCTCCTGGACGCTGAGCTTCGGAATCACGGTGCGTCCCTGATCGATGAGTGAGCTCGTCCCACCCCCGGCGGATGCGCCGCTGATCCTCGTCGCCGACGACGTGCCGGCCAACGTGGAGCTGCTCTTCGATCAGCTCCACGTGCTCGGGTTTCGCGCGATCGCCGCGAGCGACGGTCCCTCGGCGCTCCAGGCCTGCGTCGACCAGCATCCCGACCTCTGCATCCTCGACGTCTCCATGCCGGCGGGAGATCTCGGGGTCGACGATCGCTCGGCCGGCTTCGAGGTCTGTCGGCGCATCAAGCGCGACTCACGCACGGCGCGCATCCCGGTCATCTTCGTCACGGCCCTGAACGACACGACCGACCGCGTGAAGGCGATCGAGGCCGGTGGCGACGACTTCCTCACCAAGCCGCACAACCGCCTCGTGCTCGGCGCGCGCGTGCGCTCGCTGCTCAAGCTCAAGGCGGCCACCGACGCGCTCGAGGAGAGCCTCCGCAAGCAGAAGGAGCTCGAGAAGGTGCGCGACGATCTCATGAAGATGATCGTGCACGACCTCAAGACGCCGCTCACGTCGATGATCGGGGCGATGGAGATGCTGATCGACGGCGACTTCGGTGCGCTCACGCTGGAGCAGCGCACGGCGCTGTCCGACGCCGAGGGTCGCGCGGAGGACCTGCTCGGACTGATCGAGGACCTGCTCGAGGTGGCGCGCCTCGAGGAGAGCCGTCTCGCGCTGGACCTCGCGAAGCTCGCGCCCGGCGCGCTCCTCACCGAGGTGAAGCGCGACTGGGAAATTCGCTTCCAGCAGGAAGGCGCGACCGTCGTGCTGGATCTCGTGGACGATGCGCCGGTCCTGGAGGCGGACCACGCGCTGCTCAAGCGCGTCTTCAGCAACCTCGTGCAGAATGCGCTGACGCACTCCGCGCGCGCGGTCACCGTGACGCTCGGCGCGCGCCGCGAGGGTGACGGCGTCCTCTTCACGGTGGCCGACAACGGCGTGGGCATTCCGGCGGAATACCACGACATCATCTTCCGGAAGTTCGAGCAGGTCAAGACGCCGCACATTCCGCGCGTGCGCAGCTCCGGTCTCGGGCTCGCGTTCTGCAAGCTCGTCGTGGAGGCGCACGGCGGGCGGATCTGGGTCAAGAGCGGTGGTGATGTCCAGGGCAGCGCGTTTCACTTCTGGCTGCCTGAGCGCCCGCCGGCCAGCTCGGCGCCCATCGGGGCCTGATTAGATTGCACGCATGACTGCCGCTCCCCGTCCCACCGTCTACGTCGAGACGTACGGCTGCCAGATGAACGTGAGCGACTCCGAGCTGATGCTCGGGAAGCTCTCCGCCGCCGGCTACCAGGCGGTGGACGTTCCCGACGGCGCCGACGTCATCCTCGTCAACACGTGCGCCATTCGCGACCACGCCGAGCAGCGCGTGATCGGGCGGCTCGGTGAGCTGAAGCGGCACATGAAGGCGGACACGGTGATGGGCGTGACCGGCTGCATGGCGCAGCGCCTCGGGCCGCAGCTCCTCGACCGCGCGAAGCACGTGTCGCTCGTCGTCGGGCCCGACGGCTATCGCGCCCTCCCGGCGCTCGTCGAGGGCGCGCGTCGCGGGGAACGGGCCATCGCGACGAGCTTCGACCTCGAGGAGCACTACGAGGACTTCACGCCGCGGCGCTTCGACAAGGTGAAGGCGTGGATCCCGGTGCAGCGCGGGTGCGATTACCGCTGCACCTACTGCATCGTGCCCAGCACGCGCGGATCGGAGCGCAGTCGTCGCCTCGAGGACGTCGTGCGCGAAGTGCACGACGTGGTCGCTGATGGAATGACCGAGATCGTGCTGCTCGGGCAGACGGTGAACTCGTACAACGACGGCACCCACGACTTCGCCGACCTGCTGCGCGCGGTCGGCGCGGTGCCAGGGGTGAAGCGGCTCCGCTTCACGAGCCCGCACCCCAACGATTTCAGCGACCGCGTCATCGCCGCGATGGCCGAGACCGATGCGTTCTGCGAGCACGTCCACCTGCCGATGCAGTCCGGGTCGACCCGGGTGCTGAAGCGGATGCTGCGCCGCTACACGCGTGAAGGGTACTTCGACTGCGTCGCGCGGCTGCGCGCGGCGATCCCCGGGCTCGCGCTGACGACGGACGTGATCGTCGGCTTCCCCGGCGAGACCGACGCCGACTTCGAGAAGACGCTCGACGTGGTCCGGGAGGCCCGCTTCTCGTCCGCGTTCACCTTCCAGTACTCCAAGCGCCCCGGCACCCCGGCCGCCGACCTGCCGGACCAGCTGCCGAAGGCCGTTGTGCAGGAACGCTTCGACCGTCTCGTGGCGCTG